>NZ_LGSU01001047.1 GCF_002260545.1 Hydrocoleum sp. CS-953
AAAATTATTTGCATTGCACAACATATTAATTGCTATGGTGTAGCCAATAGGCATAGATCCAATAAAAGCTTGATTGAATTGATAATTTTCATAACTGTTTCTCGGAAAAACAAAGCAGTCTAAACCAGGATGTTTATTTCCCTATTCAGAATACATTAATGGAAGCTCTTCTATTGTTTTATATTTATTACTGATTGTTCTGCGATTAATAATAAAAGCATCATAGCCTTGGTTAATCAATTCAGCGATAGTAACATAAAAGCTGGGTATAACACTTATATCAACAATAGTTTTAGTATTCCAAGTTGTACCTCATTTGTCCGAAATATGGTGTAATATTTGGCTTGGACTTTGGACTTTTGAAAGAATGATATAGTCTGACAATAGTTTTTCTTTTAGGACTTACGCACTTTCGTACCCGGTTTCTACGGTAAATCATTGTTTTGAACAATGGATGTCTAGGAGAAACCGGGTTTCTGGGTTCCCATGCGTAAGTCCTGTCTTTCTTCATATACGATCGCCTTCGGTACGGATTATAGCAGTTTTCATTAATATAGAGTACAGAGATTTTTGCTTCAAGGTAGAAGGCAGAAGTTTTGTATTCAACATTTATGGAAAACCACTACAATTCCTTGATTTAATAATTCTAAATTCTCAATTCTAAATTCTAAATTCATCAAAAGAAGTTTTGTAGTCTACCTTTGTGAAAACCGCTACAATTCCTTAATTTAATAATTCTGAATTCTAAATTCTAAATTCATCAAAAGAAGTTTTGTAGTCTACCTTTGTGAAAACCGCTATAATTTTATCCGTCCTTCAGTTTCCCATAGTCTAATTGTTTTTGTTGACACTCCTAGCATTTCTGCTGCTTAAGATACCGTTAATAAGTTAGACATGAATCTAGTGTATCACATATAGATATCTAGTTATGTCTAACTTTGTCTCAGCAGTCGTGCAAAATTATATACAAATAATTTTGTCTCTAAGCCTGACAGAGTCAGAAGTTAATGCACAATTAATTTTGCTTAAGCGCTTAATTATTTTAATACTGCCGATCACCCTAACTAGCCGCAGCATCAGCTTCCCGGAGAGCCTTGAGAATTTCCGGGCGTTTCATCCGCGCATACCCACGGAGTTTCCGCTCTTGAGCAATTTTCTTTAGTTGTCTGAGTGATTTGGTATCGTAGTCATCACCAGAAACTTCTGGCTCTGCAGGAGCTACTGCAGCTTTAGTCTTCCTGGTAGTTGTTTTTGTAGTAGTTGCCTTAGATCTAGACGTTGTAGAACTTGGCTTACTCTTAGTCGTTGTCTTAGGTTGTGTATCAGTTTTAGCTTCTACTTCAACTGAAGAATCAAGTTCTGAAAGAGCCTGCAATTGACGTCGAACCGCTGATACTTGAGTTTTGAGGTCATCTTCAATATCTTGCATTGTTTTGACCATTCCTGCCAGTTTTTTCTCTATTTGTTTATCGAGATCGTCAAGCTGTTTTGATAATAATTCCATTTTTACTCCTGATGTTGTTTTGTTAGTTGTTGAATTTGCGATTTTTCTTACCAATGTTTCTACCTTATTGTTAACTGAATTTTCTAGGTTTATAATCAAATTTTTGAGCTGGTCAATTTGATTGATATCAATGCTTTCCTCTCGCAAAGATTTTACTTGTTTTTTTAGAACCTCCTCATTTTTATTGATTGATCGATCGATTTTTTGGGTGAGAGAATCTACCTTTTGATCAAATGATACCTTAAGTTGTTGCAGTAGATGATCGAAGCTTGGTGTTTCAGGCATAGGTAGTTCNGGTTTATAATCAAATTTTTGAGCTGGTCAATTTGATTGATATCAATGCTTTCCTCTCGCAAAGATTTTACTTGTTTTTTTAGAACCTCCTCATTTTTATTGATTGATCGATCGATTTTTTGGGTGAGAGAATCTACCTTTTGATCAAATGATACCTTAAGTTGTTGCAGTAGATGATCGAAGCTTGGTGTTTCAGGCATAGGTAGTTCAGTTAACTGTTCCATCTCTGCTCTAGCTATTTCTGCTTGTTCATCCGTCATCTCATAAATCCAGGCCCATAGTTCCTTGATTTCAATTTCTTTTGCAACTTGAAACCAATCAGCACCACGAACAATTTCGTACTGCTGTTGAGTGTCGTAGTTCTCCTTTAATCTGACAAGCAGTGGAATCAAGTTACTACCTTGATCTGCAAGGATCTTAAATAGAGATTCATGTCTTTCAGGAGAAATATCTCTCTCCTGAGACTCTGGCACAGTAATTTTGGATATGGGAATCAACTCCAAACTTATTGCTTGTGCTGGTAAATCTTCTTGTCGATCTTTTCGCTTTGATGAAACCATTTGCTTACAACTTTCCTGAGCTCCTAAAATCAAATAAAGGTATTGTTCAGAACTATTAATAGGCAGCAGGAAATGAATTACAGCTACTTTGTTACTCCTTTTTATCACTTTGGAGAAATTCAATATTTTTTGCTATTCCAAGTATTGGAAATATTATAATTTCATCCCAGTTTGACAAAATAGGATTAGGTGGTGAGAGTTGGTAAACTTCCTAGTGTTGCCTAACAGATTTACGGTCACATAATCTGGGAAATTATGATGAATTCTTAGGCTAAAAGCTTATACATCAGTAAGCTTACCAGCTTTACATTTGAACTTGTTGGTTTTTACCATGCCTTAGTCTAATTTTTTTCTCTTACCCAGATTGTATTTTTATAAGGCTACTTTAGCATACTATTTTTAGCTTTGAGACTTCACGAGTTAAAACCGCGTGAATTCTCGACTACGAGCTGGAAATCTGGTCAACGCCACGATTCCTACATTGCTCGTTTACGAAGTATGCCGTCAGGCAAAACGGCCACATTGCCATTATACATATAAACTACTCAGCTCACGCTTACGGTGTCAATTGCCACTATTCTCTTAAGTCAAAAGACTCTGCAGGCTACTCGTAAGTATCTTTTTTTTGATTCACTGCTTTATAAAACCGATATAAAACGTCATATAGCGACATTTTAATGTTTACTTCCTGCTTCGACCAGAACTGTCGGCAGCACTCTGTCCACAGGCATCAACGGTCAAGCAGACCGCATTTCTTAAATTAATACTCTACTCCTACAACTTGATTAGGCATTGCCTGAGAGAAAGCTTTAGGAATAGCACTCAGTTTCAATAGTTCTGATCTGAGTGGGTTGATGGCAGATTTTTTTCTGGCCATGTCAGGACGCGATCGCATAACTCGATTAAATTGCCTGAAGTTATTTTTTAACTTTTTTGCACAAAATAGTCAAGGTTTACCTATTTGATTAATAATAATATTAATTGGCTGATTTTTGCAAGTGGGGAACGGACGATCACATGAATATTAAATATCTTAAGTTGCTTTTGAAATTACTAGGCTACAAAAACTATCGAGTGTCTATTAGTAAAATCCAGCTAGAGCAAGAAATGAAGGCTTCTGAACGGGATGAAATCTGTTACCGACTTTGCGATCAAGGGTTAGTAAATTTCACCAGGGAGGTTACAAAAATTAATATAGCACCCCAGGGAAAATTACTCTTAGATAGTAAAAAAGCTGCCAGTTCACTGACTGAAGAAGAGTTAAAATTTCTCAAGGCAACTGCTAAGGGTGCTATTGCTCCGGGGGAAACTGGTATAGATGCTACCTATAGACAAGCTGTGATTACAGATTTGCTAGAGGAAGGTTTGATTGAAGTTGTTGCTCAAAAAATCAAAGAAGTATGGCTAACAGAAAAAGGAAAGCAATTTTTGTGCCAAGAATATTCATCCCAAAGTACGGCAAAAGAAATTTCGTTAAAAATGTTAAGTGATTACCTCCAGTTAATGCGGACAAACATTTCTCCCGACTACCCTAAGCAAGAGAAAAATATATCTTCGAGGTTGTCGGACAACAAACCCACCGATTCTGAGATTTTAGCTGTGATTCGAGATTTAGACCATAATCTAGGTACAGATAACTACTTACCAATTTTTCATTTACGAGAAAAACTACAACCTCCTTTATCTCAAACAGAACTAGAACAAGCACTCTACCGTTTAGAAAGAAGTAACAAAATAGAATTAAGTTCCCTCCAGGAGGTAAGATACTACACACCAGAACAAATTGAAGCAGGTATCCCTCAAGATATTGGCGGACCTTTGTTTTTCATAATTACGGAGTAGGGAGTAGGGAATAGGAAGTAGGGAATAGGGAAAACCCTTACTTTTTATTTGATTTTCCTGTCATGGCAAAATCCTAGTCTTCCCTAACTATAAAAAAAGGGAGTAGGGAGTAGGGAGTAGGAAAAACCCTTGCTCTTGATTTGATTTTCCTGTATGGCAAAATCCTAGTTTTCCCTAATTACAAAAAGCGGACATTTATAAATACTCAAAGTCAGTCAGGGATAACTTTTGACTTCTGAATTCTGAATTCGCGCCTTGCGCGTAGCGCTATATCTGCTATCGTAATTCTCTAACCATTCTCAAAAATATTAACAATTTTATTGTATGACATCTATAGATAAGATTATTCAAAGAGAACTTAATCCTTTCGATCCCGTAACTCTTTATACTATTAATTTTTGGCAAGAGCAACAAAATCCTAGTCTGAATGTTGATTCTATCCATCAAAATATTGTTACTGATATAGAAAGGGTACTCGAGCAAGTTGCTCAGGAACATCATCCTCGTACTTTGATACTTACGGGTGACTCTGGTTCTGGTAAAAGTTACCTTTTAGGGAGAATTAAAAAATTATTTAATACTAAAGCTTTTTTTGCCTATATCGATCCTTGGCCTGATAGCGATTATATTTGGCGACATATTTTGCGCCAAACTGTAGACTGTCTGATGAAAACTCCGGAGGGTAAAACAGATTCTCAGTTGTTATTATGGCTTAAAAATCTCTTGGATTTCCAAAATAGTAGTTTGCTCGAAAAAATTATTGGTGAAAGAAGAGTATTCATTAGAAATCTCAAGACAATTTACCCTTCTGGGATTTATAATCCTAATGATTTTTTTAGTGCCCTTTATCATCTACTAGATCCCAAGTATAGCGCTGTTGCCTGTGAGTGGTTACGGGGGGATGATTTGGATGAGGGGGATCTAAAATCTTTGGGTATTAAAAGTAGTATAGATTCTGAAGATTCGGCCCAAAAAATTATTACTAACTTGGGGGTTATTTCGGCTGCATCTCAACCTATTGTTTTATGTTTTGATAATCTTGATAATATTCCTCGCTTGTTAAATGGAACTTTAGATTTACAAGCATTATTTAATGTTAATTCTAGTATTCATACTCACTATCCACAAAATTTTCTGATAATTATTAGTATTATTACGAGTACCTGGAAACAAAATGCTACATTAATTCAACCAGCAGATAAGGCTAGAGTCAATGGGGGGGATTTTCATTTAAAACCAATTACTTTAGAACAGGGTGAAGCTATATTAGCTGCTCGTTTAAATCCTTTGCATTCTCTGGCAAAACCAAAGCCTAAATCACCTATATTTCCTTTGTCAACAGAAATATTAGAACAGAAGTTTCCCAGGGGGAGAACTCTACCCCGGAATATATTAGAATTGGGACGTAAGGAATATGAGCAGTACAAAAGCAAATTATTAGATAATACAGAAAATTCTCAAGATTTAACACCAGGAACAGAATTGGCGACTTTTAAATTGATTTGGCAAGACAAGTATAAGAAGACTCAGAAAAAAATTAGCAAAATTACTGATTTGGCAGCACCAGAATTGATTAGAATGTTACAAGAAGTATTAAATGCTTTACAATGTCAGGAGGTAAAAACTAAATTATTAAGTGGGAAGTATGCTAGTCATTCTTTGAGTTATCAACAACAAAATCAAGAACAAATTATCGGTGTAGTTTGGACGGAAGATCCAAATATGAATAGTTTTTATAATACGATGAATGCTTGTCAGAAAGTTGTGGATAAAAATTTGTGTCAAACTTTATATTTAGTGAGAGCTGCTGAGGTGGGAAGTGCTAGAAATCTTAGCTATAGAATATATAGAAAAATTTTCCAAGGTAGGTTGAAAAATATTCATATTAAACCTAATTTGGAATCTGTGTATTTTTTGGCTACATATCATAGTTTGGTGAATTCTGCTCTCGCTAATGAATTAGTAATTGAAGGTGAGATTATTAGTCTCAAAGAGTTAGAAAAGATAATTTGTGAATCACAAATTTTAAATAACTGTAGTTTATTACAAGATTTGTCTGTAGTTTTTCCTACAGATACTCAAGAACAGTCAAATGAGCCA
>NZ_LGSU01001048.1 GCF_002260545.1 Hydrocoleum sp. CS-953
ATTAAGAATTAAGAATTAAGAATTAAGAATTAAGAATTAAGAATTAAGAATTAAGAATTAAAAAATGGTTAATTTGTTAATTTCTTAATTTAACAATTCATTAATTGGCGTTGGTGAACTGAGCTATGAAATCTAAAGAGCTGTTATAAGAAACCGGGTTTGTTGGAGACAAATTTCACTATTTATCGGCATCTAAAACAAACCCGGTTTCTAGAATGCCAGAAAAATCATAGCCACCCATCACCAACACCCATTAATTTAATAATTCTGCATTCTGCATTCTGCATTCTGCATTCTGCATTCTAAATTCTCAATTATTTATTGGTCAACAAAACAGCAAAATTAGTGGTTAATCATTGTCTTAAATATAGAATTGGCAGGATTGTTTTTGGATGGAATAGGCAACAAAAAGATGGTATAAATATTGGTGCAAAAAACAACCAAAAGTTTGTACAAATCCCCACTGCTAAACTCNATTCTGCATTCTGCATTCTGCATTCTGCATTCTAAATTCTCAATTATTTATTGGTCAACAAAACAGCAAAATTAGTGGTTAATCATTGTCTTAAATATAGAATTGGCAGGATTGTTTTTGGATGGAATAGGCAACAAAAAGATGGTATAAATATTGGTGCAAAAAACAACCAAAAGTTTGTACAAATCCCCACTGCTAAACTCAAAGAACATATCAAGCAGTTGTGCGAACTACATGGAATAAAATTTGTGGAAAAACAATATTCTTATACTTCACAGACGAGGTTTTTAGATTAGATGATGATTTCTTACCAATAATTGGTGAAAAACCCGATAGCTTTAAACCCTCATAAAAGCGAATTGAACGTGGTTTATATCGAACCAAAAACCGTTTATTAGTGAATGCCGATGTTAATGGTGCAGCTAATATTCTGAAATATCAACAACTTTAAGATTTTCTCTTAAAGGAGTTAGTAGAGGCAGTTTGATAATGCCTTTAAGAGTCCAATTTTGGATTGCTTAAAAATCCCCCCACTTCAGGGCGGGGAGTATCAAAATCAATGGACGGTGGATAGATTTACCAATGGATAATTGATAATTGATAATTGATAATTAATCAATTCGGTTTAAACCCTTCTATTTCAAGAGAAAAAAAGCTGAGGAGATTTCCTTATATTCAATCTGAGAGGGTAAAACCAGAGGTAATTATCCATTATTCATTATCCATTATCAATTAATGAAATAACTCAATAGTATGCTCACTAAAAAAGCTTCTAAGCCCCTTCGTTGGCAACGCACCCAATATTCTCCCCTGACCAGACAAATAGATGTTTTTAGTGCCGCCGGAAAATTTTTTTTGTTTTTATGGTGGGATAATCTACTTCAAAATAAATCTCCCTCTATAAGAAAACGACGTGCTCAGTGGTTAGTGAAGACTATGCTAAATTTAGGTCCAACTTTCATTAAAATAGGTCAATCTCTATCTACACGAGCTGATATATTACCGAAGGAATATGTAGAGGAACTAGGAAAATTACAGGACCAAGTGCCTCCTTTTGAGACTACAGAGGCGATCGCTATTATTGAGTCGGAACTTGGCAACTCTCTTTATTCTCTGTATCGAGATTTTCAGGAACGCCCTATTGCTGCAGCAAGTCTTGGACAAGTACATAAAGCTAACTTACAAACGGGAGNGATATATTACCGAAGGAATATGTAGAGGAACTAGGAAAATTACAGGACCAAGTGCCTCCTTTTGAGACTACAGAGGCGATCGCTATTATTGAGTCGGAACTTGGCAACTCTCTTTATTCTCTGTATCGAGATTTTCAGGAACGCCCTATTGCTGCAGCAAGTCTTGGACAAGTACATAAAGCTAACTTACAAACGGGAGAGGAAGTTGTTGTTAAAATACAACGTCCTGGATTAAAAGTTTTATTTGACTTAGATGTGAAAGCTGTCAAAAATGTTATCCGTTTTTGTCAAAAGTATTTTGCTTGGGCTAAGAAGTATGATTTAGATGCTATTTATTATGATTTTTTTACCATTCTTTATCAAGAAATTGACTATGTGAATGAGGGAAAAAATGCTGACCGCTTTCGGGAAAACTTTAAAGGATATCCAGAAATAATAGTGCCTCGTGTTTATTGGACTCACACTACAGAAAAAGTTATAACTCTTGAGTATTTACCTGGAATAAAAATTAACGATAGGGTACGAATAGAAGCTTGTAATCTTAATCCGAAGCGTATTAATCAAATAGGAGTTTGTTGTTATTTAAAGCAGTTATTATTAGATGGTTTTTTTCAAGCTGACCCTCATCCAGGAAATTTAGCAGTTAGTTTAGATGGTGAGGTAATTTTTTATGATTTTGGCATGATGGCTGAGGTAAAGTCATTGACAAAAGACCAAATGATTAAAGCATTTTTTGCGGTCTTAAGAAAAGACGTTGACCAGGTGCTGAATACTTTAATTACTATTGGTTTAATTGAACCAATGCCGGATATGATGCCTGTAAGAAGATTAGTTAATTTTTTATTGGAAAATTTTACAGATAAACCTGTAGATTTTTATAATTTTGATGAAATAAAGGAAGAACTTTATGTGTTATTTGAACAACAACCGTTTCGTTTGCCTTCTCAAATGACTTTTATTCTTAAATCATTAACTACTCTAGATGGTATTGCTAGAGAACTTGAACCTGACTATAGTTTAGTTAGTTGTTCTCAACCTTTTGTCAAAAGCTTAACTGTTGCTCAAGGTAGAAGTAGAATAGTAGGTGAACTGGCAAAACAAACAAGAGATTTTATTAAATATAAATTACAACAACCGAGTAAAAGTGAGATTTTAATCCGCCAACTAGAAACAAGAATTGAAGATGGTGAAATTCAATTTAGGGTACGTTCTATTGAAAACGATCGGTTATTAAAACGGATTAATTTAGCTTTAAAAACTTTGATTTTTACTTGTATAACTTGTTTTACTTTTCTATCAGGTTCTGTTTTATTAACGGGGGGTTATATAGAAGGTGCAATTGTTGTTTTTGCCTTATCAGCCTTGGGATTGATATTAATGTTCAAGTCAGGGCTTCAGTTATCTGTTAGAGAAAAATTAGATAAAATGGCAGAGAAGTAAAATGGTAGAAAAGTAAATTAGCTTTTTCAGTTTGTTTAAAGTAGCTTGGGTTGAGGAATGAAACCAAACATTAGAGCTGTATATAGTAATAAGCTTCTTACTCCCAAATAGCAGAAAACAGTTAATCTATATTGCTTACTTTTGTGGTGGCGATAGTTACTAAATCTATAGAAAAGTATTCCTTGACTTAGTTTTAATTAAGTGTTACCTTAACGGGGTGAACTACAACACCCTCTATCCCATTGCTAAAAGCGTTTGGGACTACTTTTCTTAATATGTTTAAACTTCCATTGACATCAGCATTGTATTTGACACCATTTGAAGCTTGATAAAGTCCTCTTTTCACTCGTTTACCACTAAATCTATATTTGACACCTTTCTGATAAACTGGTAAATTGTCCCAGTCTAAAAAACTAGCAATTGAAGTATAACTTTCTTCATTAATTATTACTTTTATGCCTACTAATTTGGCTTTGTATTTTAGTTGTTCAATTAACTTAAAAAAAGGAATTTGAACAAAATTTTGATTGTTTTTTTGGCCAAGATTTATGCCTTGTTTCCAGTTAGGATTATTTCCTATTACTAAAACTCCTATCTGATTTTCGATCAGATGATTAATAATATATCTGCTAGTCTTATGCAGATAATCATCAATCTTTAAATTTCTTTTTGTCGATAATCTTTTGATTCGATTACTACTTTTAGTCTTCTTTAATTCTGACTGTAGTTTGCCTTTTTTCTTATTATAGAATTGATTAATTGATTTGACTGGTCTGCCGTTAATAATCAAGGGTTGAAAACCTTTTTTATTTGATGTTACAGTCGCCAAATTATTCACTCCCAAATCTACAGAAGCTACATGAGATTCTGACAAATCTAATTTAACCTCAACGGATTCGTAAACCACTTCTATCACATAGTAATTAAGCTTAGGAATAATTCTCACTTGTTGTAGAGAATCATAATTTATTTTACTGTTAAAAAATAGCTCACTTTTTGATAGTAATATCTTCTGATTTTTGACTAATTGAGGTTTACTAATCGCTTGTTTTGTATAAACTANAAAAAATAGCTCACTTTTTGATAGTAATATCTTCTGATTTTTGACTAATTGAGGTTTACTAATCGCTTGTTTTGTATAAACTAGAATATTCCTCCCTTTCTGTTTATGTTTATATCTTGGCAGTTTCGGACGGCTTTTAAACTTGCTTGGACATTCATTATAAGCTCTGATAGCTTGAAAAAAACTTTGCCAATTTTTATCTAAAAGAATCAAAACCTGTTGAGAAACTTTCGCCGGTATTGCTTGATAATCTGCTCCCGACTGTAATAGTTTTTGAACCTTGTTGTAATTGAGATAATTTCCATTATTAATAAACTCTTGTCTAACTATGTAGTTAGCCATGTTGTAGAGATTTTTAGACAAGAAAGCTAGAGCATCAAGTGGTTTATAATTGGGATGATTTTTTTTAATAATAGTACGTTCTACTAACTGCATTATCCCTCCTGTAAACATTTAACGAGCTGTTCTGCTTTCTTTTCTCAGTCTAAGATATTTTTAGTTGTTTTCCTATGTTTTTCTATAAAATCAATAAAACTTTACAATACCTTTTTTTAGTTATTTTTTGTTGAATAAAAAGTCTAGTGTGCGGGCAAGTAAAACACAAAAATAAATCAGATATTATTCATTATTATCACACTGGTTCTCCCATAACTTATTTGATTGTTGACCCACAAGGAAAATTGTCAAAATTTAAACTTGGTTTTGATGTTACTCAAGGTCACACTCCTCAACTATTAGTACAAGGAGGTTGTTGGAAAACAGCAATACTTGAAGAAGGTGAATTTGGTTTACTTGGAGAATCTGTTGCTCCAGGATTTGAATACACAGATATGGAAATGGCTAAACCTGATTTTTTTCGAGCTAGTTTTCCGAATTTGTGGGATGAACTATCACCTTATATCAAACAGTAAATTTTAATTCCTGCTAATTTGAAATTTATGAAACTGAGGGGAAATTTGTTCTACTTAGTAGGTTTGTCGAAAGGTTGTCTGATTCTTTTCAATTTCTGAAAAAATCAAGACAAAAATTAGCAGTAGGTTGAGCTTCACTACCTCGCAAAACCCAGGTTACTAAACTACGATCGCCAAACATTTCATTTTCTCAAGCTCTAAAAAATTTCCCCGGTGGAAAGGAAAATTAGGTTGCATCCTCAAATCAACTCTGATACAATTATGTTATTGTATGGTACTCGCCCATGCACTAGACTTTTTATTCAACGCAAAAAATATTAAAGTAGAAAGAAAAAAATAAGCGCGATCGCCAGGAGAAAACAAAAGGAAATCCTCTGANACTTTTTATTCAACGCAAAAAATATTAAAGTAGAAAGAAAAAAATAAGCGCGATCGCCAGGAGAAAACAAAAGGAAATCCTCTGAGATACCCAAATAGTCATTACCGAAAAATCAAGGTATAAAGCCTTTCCTGTTAAGGAGAAAAAAGTGCTAGGATATTTCCTTTATCAATTATCAATTATCAATTATCAATTATCAATTATCAATTATCAATTATCAATTATCAATTATCAATTAATGAATGAGTCTTTTAGTTAATCCATAGAAATGTGCCGACCTTACCTCTATATGATGAGAACAGAAAAATTAATCGTTCACAGGCACAAATTTTCATTTTCTTAAGCTCTAAAAAATTGCCGGGGTGGAAAGGAAAATTAGGTTGCATCCTCAAATCAACTCTGATACAATTATGTTATTGGATGGTACTCGCCCATACGCTAGACTTTTTATTCAACGCAAAAAATATTAAAGTAGAAAGAAAAAAATAAGCGCGATCGCCAGGAGAAAACAAAAGGAAATCCTCTGAGATANACTTTTTATTCAACGCAAAAAATATTAAAGTAGAAAGAAAAAAATAAGCGCGATCGCCAGGAGAAAACAAAAGGAAATCCTCTGAGATAGGCAAATAGTAATTACCCACTCTGTTAGTTAATCCAGAGAAATATACCGACCCTACCTCTATAGGATGAGAATAGAAAAATTAATCATTCACAGGCACAAATTTTCATTTTCTTAAGCTCTAAAAAATTGCCCGCGCCAAGAGGAAAAAAAGCTTGCATCCTCAAATCAACTCTGATACAATTATGTTATTGGATGGTACTCGCCCATACGCTAGACTTTTTATTCAACGCAAAAAATATTA
>NZ_LGSU01001049.1 GCF_002260545.1 Hydrocoleum sp. CS-953
CGGGTTTATGGGAGACAGATGTCAGTATAGTAGTAGAATGACACACCTTAAATAGTGCAATAGTAGGGGCGGGTTTCCCCGTTAAATTAACGAATTTTCACCTAAAGTTAGATAAACCCGCCCCCCAATGATGTAACGGACTATTTTAGATTTGTCAGTATAGTAGGCATTTTACATAAACCCGGTTTCTAAGATTTCGTAGCTATTTAAAGCTATTAAATAAATATAAACCTTACAGTTTCATCTCTTAATTTACCAACACCCCCTGTTCCCTGTTCCCTATTCCCTATTCCCTACTTTATATATTGACTTATTGACTGAATTTCTATTTGAGATTTAAGCACTAAAAAATTTGAAGTTTCTTCACTCCAACGCACTAACCAAGTAGGTTGAATTCCTAAAAATAAAATCGCTACTGCTAATACCAAAGCAGGCGCACGTTCAGANTCTCTTAATTTACCAACACCCCCTGTTCCCTGTTCCCTATTCCCTATTCCCTACTTTATATATTGACTTATTGACTGAATTTCTATTTGAGATTTAAGCACTAAAAAATTTGAAGTTTCTTCACTCCAACGCACTAACCAAGTAGGTTGAATTCCTAAAAATAAAATCGCTACTGCTAATACCAAAGCAGGCGCACGTTCAGACCAAATAACTTTTGGATAATAAGCTGTATCATTATCTAGTTTGCCGAAACAAGTACGGTTTAACAAAATAACAAAATAAACTGCTGTTAAACCACTAGCAATAATACACAAAAGAGTGGGAATTGGAAACTTAGAAAAACTGCCCTGAAACACAATAAACTCAGCAGCAAAACCTACCATTCCTGGAATACCTGCACTTGCCATTCCACCCATAATTAATAAAGCGCTCGTAAAAGGTAAACCCCGCANTTGCCGAAACAAGTACGGTTTAACAAAATAACAAAATAAACTGCTGTTAAACCACTAGCAATAATACACAAAAGAGTGGGAATTGGAAACTTAGAAAAACTGCCCTGAAACACAATAAACTCAGCAGCAAAACCTACCATTCCTGGAATACCTGCACTTGCCATTCCACCCATAATTAATAAAGCGCTCGTAAAAGGTAAACCCCGCACCGGACTCATTAAACCATTCAAAACGGATAATTCGCGAGTGCCGACTTTAGTTTCTACTACACCCACCAGATGAAATAGAATCGCTAAAATTAGACCATGAGCTACCATTTGACTGATCGCTCCCACTAAACTTAGGGGTGTATTCGCAGCAGCAGCAACTATAATGTAACCCATGTGTCCAATGGAACTATAAGCCACCATTCGTTTGATGTCTTGTTGAGCGATCGCTGCTAATGCTCCATACAAGACGCTAATGGTACCAATAATTGCCATTCCGGGTGCGATTATTTCCCAGGTTTGGGGGAATAATCCCAAACAGAAACGCAATAGTCCGTAAGTGCCTAACTTTGCCAATATTCCACCCAGTAAAATAGTAACAGGGGGAGATGATTCAACGTAAGCATCTGGCAACCAAGTATGTAGAGGTACCAGTGGTATTTTGATGCCAAATCCTACTAAGAGAATTGTTAGTAAGATAAGTTTAGTTATTAGGGGTAATGATTCGGTAGATATGAGGTTATAGTCAAAACTAGGAGAATTGCTTAACCAAGTTATGCCTAAAAATCCTGCTAATATAAGAATCCCAGAAACTGCGGTATAGATGAGAAATTTTGTTGCTGCATAGCCTCGTTTTTCGCTTCCCCAAATTGCTATTAATAAATAGATAGGAATTAATTCTAGTTCGTAAAACAGAACGAAAAGTAGTAAATTTGCTGAAAGAAAAGCCCCTGCTACACCTGCATTTACCAACAAAATTAAAGAGTAGTAAAGTTTCGGACGTTCGATATTATTGCCGTAGCCATAAACTACGATAAATGTTAGTACAGAATTGAGGACAAGTAAGGGTAAAGATAAACCGTCTACTCCAAGATTGTAGGTTAAACCTAATTGCGGAATCCAAGCAAATGTTTCTTGAAATTGCCAATGGGGATTATTTAAGTCAAACTTTAGAGCAATTTGTACAGTCCAAACTATGAGAGATACGGCTATTGCTAAAGTGACTTTTCGTAATTTTTCCGCAGGAATATTTCCTGGAAAAAATCCTACTAATATTGCCCCTAATATTGGGATGATAATTAAAACACTGAGCATAATTTTTTGTTAAATTGTAATTGATTAAATTAGCTATGAATTCTTGCAGAATGAAGAAAGGAAAATTGTATGGGGAGCATCAAAGAACTTTCGCTCTAATTCCACAAACTCCAACCAATTTTAAGCACTGTTTAGACAGTCAGGTATTAAACCCGCCAGAGATAAAGATAATAAAATAGTAGCCTCATAAAATTGTAATTTTTGACAGAGAAATCTGGATAATTCCAGGAGATGAAATCCTAATTATTAGCCTAATTAGGACTTACAAAATATAACTTATTTTCGTCATTGCGACTG
Source organism: Hydrocoleum sp. CS-953 (assembly GCF_002260545.1). Lineage (GTDB taxonomy): Bacteria > Cyanobacteriota > Cyanobacteriia > Cyanobacteriales > Microcoleaceae > Trichodesmium. Next base: position 2,498 of record NZ_LGSU01001049.1, read on the forward strand.
ACAGGGAAGCAATCTCAAGCTCTAGTTTTTCGGACCTCAGCGTAAATTATGCTAACTATGATTCTGATTATGATTATATAGCAGTCGAAGCCAAGGTTAGGACATTTATAAATCCTGTTTGCGGAGCATTTCCCCAGGAAAAACCCTTTGAAAGCTTACTATTCCCTGTTCCCTATTCCCTATTCCCTATTCCCTTTTTCTCTAAAATAAACCGACAGCTAACCAACTTAATAATAGGGTAAGACCAATCAAAATTGTCAACAAATAAAACTGAGACTGACCAGAAACATTGTATTTTAAACCCTGACCTCCAAAAATAGTCGCGAAACCAACTAAATTAACTACTCCATCAACAATGTAACGGTCTATCCAAGAAATAATTTTTGATACTAAACCCACTACAAAAACAATCGTAATTTTATACAATTTGACTGTGTAAAAATCGTAAGCAAAAAAGTCTTGTATTGCTTGGTAAGGCAATTTAATTGGTTTCTCCCACTTGTCATTTATATAAATCAACCCACCAATACCAAAACCAAGTACACTGGATAACAGTAACAAACCAGCAACAGATTTATTAAGAGTTGCAATATCTGGTAATAACTGCCAACTTGCTAATAACAACGGAACGTGCAATGTAAAACCAGCCAAGATAGTCATCGGCAAAACCAACGCCCATAAACCTTCAGGCGATCGCTCAGTCATTGGCTTAGTTTTACCACAGAAAATTAAACCAAACTCCCGAATAATACTAAAAGCAGTTAACCCATTCACCACAAACAACACCCCAACCAACCAAGGTTGAGTCTGCCACAGATTATCTGCCATTTGTAACAACGCCCAAAAACCACCCAAAGGAGGCAAAGCAACCAATCCCGCAGCACCGACTAAATAAGAAATTCCAGAAATGGGGCGACGAGACCACAAACCACCATATTGAGTCAGGTCTTGACTAATACAATTTAATATTACTCCACCCGTACTCATTATCAACAAAGCCATCGCACAAGCGTAGGTGAATAATAATATTAAAGCAGTTTTTACTTGACCAGTACCAACCGCAATAAATACCAAACCCATGTATGCGCTGACAGAATAAGAGAGCGATCGCTTCATATCAATTTGGGCAATAGCAATTAAAGAAGCACAAACTGCTGTAAACACTCCCACTCCTATCATTACCGTAGAAGCTACAGGAGACAAAGCTAAAACTGGTTGCAACTTAGTCAATACCCAAGCTCCGACTGCTACTACCAGAGAATTCCTGAGAATTGTACTTGGTATCGGTCCTTCCATTGCTTCATCTAACCACAGATGCAAGGGAAACTGAGCGCATTTACCCAGAGGACCGGCGATTAAAGTTAGACTTAATAGGGTAGCAGTAGTGGGAGCAATGTTTGCTGTTTTCGCCCACTCACCGAGTTCCGTATAATTCCAAGTTCCCGCTAGGGGTAACAGAGCGACTACTCCCATCAACAAAAATAAGTCTCCAACCCGTTTTGTCAAAAAAGCGTCTCTCGCTCCCGTGACTACCAATGGTTGAGAATACCATAAACCTACTAATAAATATGTACCCAGAGTGAGAATTTCCAGAATAATGTAACTCCAGAACAGGGAGTTGCACAAAACTAAGGCACACATTCCCGCTTCGAATAATGCTAGTAGGGAGTAGAAACGCGCCCATCCCCAATCCATTTCCATGTAGGCGATCGCGTAGATTTGACTGAGGAGATTTAGACCTGTTATTAATATAGTCGCCCCAATGGTTAGGGTGGATATTTCTACAGAAATATTGATGTTGAGTTCTGCTACTTGTAACCAGGGTATTGATAATTCTCGTGCAGGTTGATTCCAACTTGCCGTCAAAGCAACTAAACCATGTAAGAAAGCGATGAAGGTCATTATTAAATTGATGTAACCTGCTGGTCTTGGTCCGCTGCGCTTAATAATTCCGGGCGACCAAGGCAAGGTTAAAATTGCACCAGTTATGGCATAGCAAGGTATTAGCCATATTGTTTCTAGAAACTCGTTCGATAACATTATTTTGGTTTTTGCAAGATATTAGATAAATTATGTGCTTTTTATTTAAAAATTAATTTTATCTTAATTTTGATACAAAGATTAATATTTTTTTGGAGTATAATTTAATACGCAAAGAAACCCGGTTTCTACGGTAAATCATTGTTTTGAACAATAGACATCTACGAGAAACCGGGTTTCTGGGTTCGCCTGCGTAAATTCTGTTAATTTCTTTATCTGTAGATTTTGGACTTTGGACAAAAACCACAAATAGTTAGCATAATATTTAGGCTAACCAAGTCTGGCAATATCCCTCTGTCTTAAGTCAAAAAAATCACTGAAAAATAGAAACAAAATATAAGGTGAAGCAGATTAAGGAGTTGGGTGATTCTCTGAATATATGCAATACTAATTGGTATGACTAATTTATATTGAACCCGGTAGTATCAGCATCAAAAAGTAGAGAAACCGGGTTTGGATCAAATTCCCTTAATATAAAATCCGGATAATTACTATATCCAAGTCATTGCGACTGGAACGGAGTGGAAGGTTTGCGGAGCATTCCGGAACGGATAGCAATCTCAGGGGTGCGCGGAGATTGCNCTGGAACGGAGTGGAAGGTTTGCGGAGCATTCCGGAACGGATAGCAATCTCAGGGGTGCGCGGAGATTGCTTCCTATCGTCGCAATGACAACTATTCAAGCGGATTCTATATAACACGCAAAGAAACCCGGTTTCTAGGATAAATCGTTGTTTTGAGCAATAGACGTCTACGAGAAACCGGGTTTCTGGGTTCTCCGGCGTAATTTAAAACCAATGAATTTCAACTCTATCCCCATACTTTAAATTAAGTTGCTCCTCAGCACTACCACCATTAGTAGCAATTTCTACAAAACCATGAGAGCCAATAATTCCAATTAACTCCCCTGGTTTACAATCAGCATAAGTATTACCACTAGAAATTGTTTTACCCGCTGAAAAATCAACATTATTACTAACAATAACCGACCAATTTTTCCCGAAAACATAACTACTAGAAATATTAGTAATTATATTGCCAAAATGGTCAATATGTTGAACGCAACCTGCAATACCTGAATCTGTAAAAGTAATATTATTTAAAGGCAACTTCACCAAACTTTCTGGATTAATTTTTTCTCCCAAATTTTCTAACTTCACCCCACTAGCAAGATGAGCAGCAACAGGAGCAAATATATCTCTACCATGAAAAGTTGTACTCGGTGTTTTTGTACCCCAATACTCAGAATTAGTAAGGGAAACTACCTTAATATTTTCTATTTCTAAATTTTCCAATATTCCACTAAAAATACCATTGTCAGGTCCGACTAAAAAACCATTCGGTAGTTGAATAGCGATCGCTCTTCTTGTACTCCCAACTCCCGGATCGACAACAGCAACATGAACTGTTTCTGGGGGAAAATAAGGATAAGCATTTTGCAAACAAAATCTGGCAGCAAATAAATTTTGGGGAGGAATTTCATGTGTAAGGTCGATTATTTTGAGATTAGGATTAATTTGACAAATTACACCTTTCATTACACCAACATAGACATCTTTGAATCCAAAATCAGTTAAGAGTGTGATAATTTTTTGATTTGACATTATTATGTTTAATAATTAGGGTTTGCTGACAAAAATATGTTATACCAATTTGAAAAAAGAATGCTATACTTATCAGTAGCGTGTTGATTTTTCGGCTTGGTTTTCTCACAAAAGCTGCAAATGAAGCTCTACCTGCAATTTCTTCTGATGTCAGTTTGCCTACCGAACTGAGCATTACTAAAGGTAATTCTTG
>NZ_LGSU01000105.1 GCF_002260545.1 Hydrocoleum sp. CS-953
TCCTAATATTGAATCTTATATTTTAAGCTATGGACACCTGGATTATACAAATACACAACTCTACCAATGAAATTACTTTTGTGACAATTACTGCTTTAATAGCAGTCATTTTTTGCTTTTGGTTGATTCCTACTGCTACAGATATGATGGTAAATTCTGCTGCTGGTTTAGCAGGTCAATATTTAGGTAAAGATAAACGTACTATAGTAATTAATTCTAGCACAAATAACCCAGAATTATTTCTCATGTTGTTATCATTAAGTCTTCGACGACTAGGTGGTATAGCAACTCCTCTAGGTTCAAATTTTGCTAATATTTATCTGATGTTTATTGTTGCACCAATAATTGTTATTAGTAAATGGCTCTTTATTGGCAAAATATCTTATATCAAAGATTTTATCGAAATTTTTAACAAAGAAAAAATGCTGTTTTTATGGCATCTTTTCATGTCATTATCAATGTTTGCTTTTGCTAGTACAGCTTACTGGTGCATTACGGGTAAATCGGAATTTGCTCCTTTACCAGAAGGAATTAATACTCGCACTTTACCCTGGATATTTGTTGGCGGTTTAATTTGTTTAGCAGGTGTGTTAGTTTTCTTCTTTTATGAAAAACAATTTAAGAAAAAAAGACCAGAATTATTTGATGATATTAATGAAGATGATTATATAGCAAGTTGGTTTCAGTTTATTTTAGGAACAGGGTTATTAATTTTATTATGTTATGTATTAAATACATTATTTATTGCTTGGACTAATATTTATGATGATTTACTTAGTCAATTATTTGGTGATGCTGTTTTTGCCGGACTGCATTATTTTTTGGGAAGTTTAATATCATCTCTACCAGAAACAATTGTAGCTGTGAAAAATTATGAACGTTTAACTTCACCAGATTTGAATACTGCAATGGCATCTGCAAGTCAGTCAAATATGACGAATTTGGGTATAGGATTTTTGGGTAGTGTTTTAGCAAGTTTGTTGTTAGTTATGGGGATAAGTTATCAGTTGTAAAAAGCAGTCAGCTATCAGCTATCAGCTATCAGCTAATAGAGTATATCAAACAATTTTTTTTTATTTATTTGGCTTTCAAAAAATTATTGAAGTAAAACAGCATAACCTTTTGCCAGTGTAACTAATAGTAATTTTTCTAATTAGTAGTCCAAAGTAAGTTCTTTTGTACAAAGTCTTAATCTTACTTCTTCATCGTGGAAAATTCCTATTAAACCACACCCGTTAGTTTTACATTTTTCTAATAGTTCAATTACTACTTGACGATTTACAGAATCTAAGGCTGAAGTTGGTTCATCTAATAATAAAATTGGATAATTAACTACCAACGCTCTAGCTAAATTAACTCGTTGTTTTTCTCCTCCAGAAAAGGTAGTAGGTGAAAGATGCCAAAGACGTTTTGGTAAATTCAATATCTCAAATAATTCTGCTACTTTTTGATAGGCTATTTCTGGCTTTATTCCTAATTCTAATAATGGTTCTGCTGCTACTTCTAAAGCGGGCACGCGAGGAATTACTCGTAAAAATTGACTGACATAACCAATAGTAGTTTTCCGTACTTCTAAAATTTCATGGGGTAGTAATTTATGAAGGTCTAACCAAGTAGATTTATGCTTTACCCAAATTGAACCTTTATCGACTCGATAGTTACCGTAAAGACAACGCATAAATGTAGATTTGCCTGAACCAGATTTTCCGGAGAAGGCAATACATTCTCCTGCCTTTAAGCTGAGAGAAATATTTTTTAAGACTGATAGTTTGACTCCGCCTTGGTTGTGTAAAGTAAAGCTTTTTTCAACAGATTCTGCTTTTAATAGTAGAGAGTTTTCTGGAGAAATATTTTCTTTTGGATGATTAGTTGCTAGGATTTGAATATTCATAATAAAGGAAGGAATAAGGAATAAGGAATAAGGAATAAGGAAGAAGTAAGAATGAATAAGGAAGAATGAATAAGGAAGAAGGAAGAAGGAAGAAGGAAGAAGGAAGAATGAATAAGGAAGAATGAATAAGGAAGAATGAATAAGGAATAAGGAATAAGGAAGAAGTAAGAAGTAGATGGGGATATTTTTAGCTCTCTCTTTATCAAGAAAGAAGTAAATAAGAATAGTTTCAGCTATCCCCTTATCTATAAAATATAACAACTTTTAAACACTTCTAGTAAAGTTAAATAGCTC
>NZ_LGSU01001050.1 GCF_002260545.1 Hydrocoleum sp. CS-953
CATAGTCAGGCAGCCAATTTATGAAATATTTTCCAGTAAATGTTTCTCGACTAAATAAGTTTTTTACTAGATATCTTGCCACTGTTCAAATATATAATGATTGAGTGGAAACTAGAGTTTGATATTCATCATATTTACCTCCTTAATAAATATCACTGCCACAAATATATTTATATTTAAACTTCTGGTTCGACAAAAATAACTTTCTCACTAACTAACTTCCATAACATGGGTGTAATATCAATTTTCCACTCATAGTCAGGTAGCCAATTTCTCAAATATTTTCCAGTAAATGTTTCTCGACTAAATAAGTTTTAACTAGATATCTTGCCACTGGTCGAATATATAATTCTTGAGTGGAAACTAGAGTTTGATATTCATCATATCCACCTCCTTAATAAATATCACTGCCACAAATCTATTTATATTTGAACTCCTGGTTCGACAAAAATAACTTTTTCATTGACTAACTTCCATAACATGGGCATAATATCTATTTCCCAGTCATAGTCCGGCAGCCAATTTATGACATCTTTTCCAGTAAATGTTTCTCGACTAAATAAATTTTTTACTAAATATTCTGGCACTCCTCTAATAGATACTTCTTTACCAGAAACTAAAATTTTATATCCATCCTCATCAGCCATTTGTAAAATTTTTAATCGTTGAAACTGAGAAACTTTAAACTTAGTTTTAACACCATTACAAAAAATATTAAATCCAGCTTGATATGGTAAATTATATGCCTCAACAGGTTTTCCTAAACCATCCAAATAATTATTATATTCTTCACTAAGATTATGATTATTTATATACCCTTCTAAGTCTTGAATTAAATTTTCTACACCGACATTAAATGAAGTCTCATCTATTCTTAAAGGTAGACTTTTTCTCCACTCTTCTCTGCTTTGTAATTGACCAACTAACCATTCCAATAAATCGACACCTGTTCGACAATGAATACCTAAAGTAAGATGAATAGATGGTTCTTCTTTTGTCACTGCATAATGCCAATGTCCGCGAGGTATATAAAGTACATCTCCTGGATATAAAATACAACTTAAATATGCTTCTTCTTCGGGTGGTGTAAAAGAGGATGATTTTTGGTTTGGTAATGGATATTTGAATGTGTCAGTATAGACATACCATTCCTTACTTCCTTCGACTTGTAAAATAAATACATCGTGAGTATCGTAGTGCTTAGAAAATCCTTTTTTACTAGACCAAGAACAATAAGCATTGACTTGAGTTGGGTATCCTAATTCATAGGTAAGTTTTGAAGCAAATAGAGCAACTTCTGGAATTCTTTTATGAATTTGGTCTAGAATTAAGGTTGCACCTTTCTGACACCATTCGGTAAGATTTCTATTTTCCTTTGCCTCCAGAACTTTTCCATCAAATGCAAGGCGCAGATCTGGATATTCTATTTGATGAAAGTTCAATAGATGGTTGAGTTTGTCCCACGAAAATAAGTCTGTAAAATTTTTGTGTCCTTTACTAGAGATAGCGATCGCTTTCCTAGTCCAGTTATTGGCTAAAAATTCTTCTTGGTCTAATGGTTGTATTAGATGTGTTAGACATGACATAATCAAGAATTTTTTCTATTAATTTTTGAGATTTATAGGACAATACAGTTAAGTTAAGGATTTTTTCTAGCATATTCATAGATGTGTAAAAGCTTATCTTTACTTTGTCTATTACATGAATTTGTTCTTAACTGAACCTTATTGATTCATATATGGGTTTATTCAGGAATTCTTAATTTTTTTTTATTAACAGATACCTCAATTAATAGAGATACTCGGTTGCTATAAGCAAGTAATTATTTTGACTTTTTGTCTGTTGCCTTAAATAAATCTCAAAACTACTACTATTATTACTTTTATCTAATTACTTAGACTTTTATCTTCTGAGATTTGTATGTCAGTATATTGAAATACCTGAACAAAATTATTGACAAATTCGATCCTTATTGAATGATGATTTCAGCAAAATATTTGTGTAATTAATTCTGTTTACCTGATTAATAGATAAAGGGGGAAAGCTTTTACCATTATATTTTCAATTGTCACCTGTTCAGACTTACATGGTTAGTTAAGATAAGAATAATAGGTAACTCTTAACCCCTTAAATATTTTAAGAGAAACATTTAAGTGTTTAAATGTTTAATTCCTACTGATGACGGTCGCCACCATCTGAGTCAAAGTGACGGTCGCCACCATCTGAGTCAAAGTTGCGGTCGCCACCATCTGAATCAAAATTTAATCCTGTTTCCCAGTTTTTGCCTACTGAATTTTGTAGAATATCTTTTACCTCTACCTGAATTTTACTAGGTTGAGCTTGCTGAACGTCAAATTCTTTTGACATACTAATATCTCCTATTTGAACTAGATTTGTCTTAAATAACTTCCTAAAACTGAAGTTGAGAATTAGTATATATTAAATTCCTTGATTTATGCAATAGTTGAGAATTTTTTTTAATTATTTGGGATAATTATAGTTTATAGGTAAGAGTTGGTCAAAATACCCAATACTAAGTTTTACCGATTTTTGCTACTAACTTTGGTCGTAATTAGGGTTTGCTTATGGAAGTCTTTTTGTTGAGGTAGGGACTAGGGAATAGGGAATAGGTAGGGACGTTTTGCTAACGCAAAGCTCCGCTTTATATGTCGCGCAGCGTTAAGGTTTGCGGAGCATTCCGGAACGGAAAGTTTTGCGTTAGCTAAACGCTGTGCGACATGTTTGCGGAGCATTCCGGAACGGAAAACGCATTTTTGCCGGTGCAACGTCCGTACAGAATCAAGAGAAATTGGAGGAGAGTAATAAGGTGGCCTTTAAGAATCGCCCATTGATTTTTCTGCAGAGCGTTACTCCAAAATGGTCACTTTTTCAACTCGCTTCAACCAAAAAGCTGGTACTTTTACCCGACTAAAAATTGCTCAAACCTTTATTCATCAATACTTTGATATTTAATCAGCCAGCCCTAATTAGAAGTGAGCTGTCAAGAATGAAAAAGTTAATAAAGATAAAGCTTACTCAAATTAATACTTAAATGTATGTCAAGTATTGTTTGAAAAAATATATTTGTCAAATTTCTAGCTATTAGGCATAATAAAAATCTTTACTTTTTTATATACTATTTTTGATACTCAAGTCAAATAAAGCATATAGTCATTCTGAATAAGACTGGGATAAGTGTTTCTTTACCTAGAAAGGGTTTCAGGTAAAAAAGTGTTTCATCCTTATTTGAAATGACTTTTTTTAGAATAAAAAAGGAATGAGAAAAATATGGAACTAAGAATTAGGCACTGGTAAATTAGAGACAACCCTCATATTTAATATTTCTATATTGCTAAATCAATATTGCTAAATCAAGGTCTCCCCTAAGTAATCAAACAGTCTAATTTAGGAGTATTTTCTGAAACTGCTATTATCAAAATCATTGGGTATAAAACCCCGCCTTTGAAGGGTAAATGTTTTTGGATGGTTGCTCGAATTCCCTTTACAAAAAAATTATTAGTTCGTTAATTATGCTTGCTTTATACTTAATTATAGATAATTTATTGTGCATTTAAACCACTTATCGTTTGGTAAATATTTAAACTAAAACCCTTATTAATTCTGATTTTGCGCCTTCTAAATTTTGACTTTCTAATGCGCATTAGGTTACTTAATAATACAGTTAAACTTGGTAACGTTTTAGAGAATTGGTATTTTTTTATATAAATTCTTATGTATAACTTATCAAAAAATTTTGAGAAAGCATTTATCCACTCAATGAAGGTAGGAAGTTAACAATGCCAGGAAAAATAATAATCAGCACTAAAACCAATAACTGAAGTAGAATAAACTGAATAGCACCTCTATATATTTCACCAGTAGTAACTTCTGAAGGTGCTACACCCCGCAAGTAAAACAGGGCAAAACCAAAAGGAGGCGTTAAAAAAGATGCTTGAAGATTAGCCCCTAATATCACACCATACCAAACTAAGTCAATACCAAGTTGTTGAGCAACAGGTACAAATAAAGGTACAACAATAAAAGCAATCTCAAAAAAGTCAATAAAAAATCCCAGGAAAAAAACTATTGCCATACTGACAACCAAAAAACCAGTCGTACCACCAGGAAGATTAGAAAGTAAATCAAACATAAAGCGATCGCCTTCCACCCCCCGAAAAACCAAACTAAAAGCAGTTGAACCCAAAAGTATAAACATCACCATAGTAGTTGTGCGGAGAGTCACGTCACATACCCTTCTTAAACCAGTCCAACTAAATTTACCTTTAACAATAGCAAGAGCGATCGCTCCCACACATCCCACAGCACCAGCTTCTGTAGGTGTAGCAACACCAAAAAATATACTACCCAACACCAATAAAATTAAGAGTAATGGTGGAATCATTACAGTTAGCACCCTGATACCTAGATTTTTTCCACCAATTTCTCGTACCTCTGGTGGTAAAGCAGGAGCTAAATCTGGTCGTATAAAAGAAACAATCAAAACATGAAGAGCAAAAGTCCCTGCCATTATTAGACCAGGTAAAATAGAACCAATAAACAGATCCCCAACAGAAATACCCAGTTGATCTGCCAATACCACCAAAACCACACTAGGGGGAATAATCTGACCTAAAGTCCCCGATGCCACAATTACACCTGTAGCCAACTCTTTATTATACCCATACCGCAACATAATAGGTAAAGAAATTAACCCCATTGCCACTACCGTAGCAGCAACCACACCAGTAGTAGCAGCTAAAAGAGCGCCCACAATAACAACAGCTAGAGCCAAACCACCTCTAACTCGACCAAACAATATTCCCATTGTTTCCAGCAGTTGTTCTGCAATGCCAGATTTTTCCAACATTGCCCCCATAAAAATAAAGTAGGGTATAGCCAACAAAGTATAGTTAGCCATAATACCAAAAATTCTTTGGGGCATTGCAGTTAGAAATATAGGGTCAAAAACTCCCAAAGCAATACCTATTACACCAAAGATTATTGCTACTCCACCTAGGGAAAAAGCTACAGGATAACCAAAGGAAAGTAGTACCAATGCTCCTGCAAACATTGATGGACCAATCAATTCCGATTCAAAACTCAGACTCATGAGGCTCCTGATAGGGGGCTAATTTACCTGTAAAGACCGCAAAATTTTTAATAGCTTCAGAAATTCCTTGAAGAAATAATAATACGAAGCTAACTATAATCATTGTTTTAATTGGGTAACGGGGTAATCCACCAGGGTCAGGAGAACTCTCAAGGATAGCCCAGGAATTTAAAACAGCACCCCAGGAAACTATCACTACAATAATGCTGAAGGGTATTAAAAACAATATTGTACCAATTAGGTTAGCTAGAGCTTTTCTTTTAGGACTCCACTTAGTATAAAAAATGTCTACACGAACGTGTTCATTATGTTTGAGAGTATAAGCTCCACCTAGGAGAAAAACCAGGTCAAAAATATACCACTGAATTTCTATCAAAGCATTAGAAGTTAAATTTTGACCAATGCTCCTACCTAGATAGCGTCCAATTACATTCCAAACACCGACTAAGACCATTAGTATGACTAACCCATAGGTTAGACGTCCAATTAGCTCATTCAAATCATCAATTATCCGGGACAGACGTAGGAGTATTTGCAATAGTCCTTCTCCTATAACTTGAAAATCAAGATAGTGGACATTTGGTTATGCCTCACTTAACTTTATCTCTCATCAGAATAACCTGTGGAGCATAAGCACTTACAAATCCATATCTAACATCTAAAAGCTTAAAGAAAAAAGGGACATATTGTTGAATAATTTTTATGGCTGCAAAATTTTTTTTGATGATTTCCTAAACTCCTAAAAGCTTGCTGGAAAAGACTTTGGGCTTTAGCAATGAGACATACAAATCCTGTTTTCAGAAAAAAATTGAGAAAAGGGGTTGACACATCAAGATAGAGTTGCTAGATTAGTAAATGTGCCGGAGAGAGAGCCGAACACAAACGACTCTCAAACCAACACCTGAACCTAGACAACTCAATAGTTTGAAAGTTTAACAGCACTACTTCTATTAAGTCCTTGTTATAAACAAATTATTTAGGACAAAGATAAATAGTTCTGAGTCCTAAGATACATACAAAAGATTTCCAAGTCAAGAGATTTGGAGAAAAAAAGTCAAACACATCATGGAGAGTTTGATCTTGGCTCAGGATGAACGCTGGCGGTCTGCTTAACACATGCAAGTCGAACGGAGTCCTTCGGGACTTAGTGGCGGACGGGTGAGTAACGCGTGAGAATCTGCCTTCAGGTCTGGGACAACAGAAGGAAACTTCTGCTAATCCCGGATGAG
>NZ_LGSU01001051.1 GCF_002260545.1 Hydrocoleum sp. CS-953
ATTATTAACTATAAACTATAGTATTTCCCAAGGTAGTGAGGTACAGTGATAGTCATTCTGAATAAGACTGGGACGAATTTTCCCTTACCTAGAAAGGGTTTCAGCAAAAAAAGTGTTTCATCCTTATTTGAAATGACTATATATTTTTGTCTTTTTATCCCCTGTTACCATTGAAGTATTCCCTCAAACTTAAAATTTTGTACCTCACGCTTTTTGGGAATTGTTATATCAATTATTAAGAGACTGTTTGTCAAATAAGTATTGAGAAAAAAGTTTCACAACTCAATCAACTAGCTTGAATAAGGCAAGGGATTGAAATAACTCTACAGANTTTTGTACCTCACGCTTTTTGGGAATTGTTATATCAATTATTAAGAGACTGTTTGTCAAATAAGTATTGAGAAAAAAGTTTCACAACTCAATCAACTAGCTTGAATAAGGCAAGGGATTGAAATAACTCTACAGAGATAGGAGGTATGACTATTCATACTTAATCAGTTAGTTGTGAAGTTCCTGATAACAAATAATCGTTTTTTTGCCTATTCCCTATTCCCTGTTCCCTATCTTCTTTTTTCATATTTCCTGATACATTCAACCTCTTAATTATTAATTATTAATTATTGAACTTCACGCCTTAGATATTCAAAAAAACTTAATTATACCAATTATCATTTTTTTTATGGATCATTATTTTTGAGTAAATCTGGACGACGAGATTTTGTTCTTTGAATTTGTTGTTCATAACGCCATTTTGCTATTTCAGCATGATGTCCAGAAAGCAAAACTTCTGGAACCTTCCAACCACGAAAATTAGCAGGTCGAGTGTAATGAGGATAATCAAGTAATTCAGACTCAAAACTTTCATTAGCTAATGACTCAGCCTTTCCTACCGTTCCTGGAAGTAACCTGACTACCCCATTAATTAAAGCTAAAGCTGGTATTTCTCCACTTGTAAGGACAAAATCTCCTAGGGATACTTCTTTGGTAACTAAATATTCTACTCTTTCATCAATACCTTCATAATGACCACAAATTAGAATAAGTTGGTCATATTCTGTAGCGTACTTTCGGAACATTCCTTGGTGCATTCTTTCTCCCTGGGGAGTTAAGAGAATCACCTCTCGTTTTGACAGAGTTGGCAATGATTCTACAGCAGCAAATATAGGTTCTGGTTTTAAAACCATTCCCACTCCTCCACCATAAGACTCATCATCAACTTTTTTATATTTGTCTGTGGTATAATCACGGGGATTAACTAGATTAACCTTGGCAATATTTTTGTCAAGGGCTTTCCCCAGTAAACCTAAATTTAGAGGTGTTGTAAAAAAGTCTGGAAATAAGGTAATAACATCAAATCGCACGGCAGTTAATACTATAACTAATTAGGGTGTCCTGAAAAATGTAGAATTTTCAATTGTTGAGATTAATTTTTTAGAGTATGCTGTGCGGTAAGAATTGGGCAACAAATTAAAATTATAAATTTAACCAATCAAACAAATGTTGAAAAATTCCAGAGCAAGTAGGGGACTTGCAAGTTTATAAGATAGTCTATTATTATAACAGATTATTGAAATTAAATGTGTACCTGCTGTCCAAGATTAACAAGATGATGCAGTTAGAGTCTCAAGCCTTAGAACTAGATACATTACGCCCGACAAAAACAACTATTATGGTCATCGGAGGAGCCGAGGATAAAGTTCATGGAAAAGAGATTCTACAAACTTTTTTTAATCGCGCGGGGGGAGTAAATGCCAAACTAGGAATTATTCCTTCAGCTTCGAGAGAACCAGCAGCTCAAGGAGATAGATACCGTAAGGTGTTTCAAGATATGGGCGCTGTTGATATTAAAATATTTGACATCCGAGAAAGGTATCAGGGAGAAGACCCAATCTGGTTAGAGTATTTGGAAGACTGCACCGGAGTATTTATGACTGGTGGAGATCAACTGCGTCTTTGTGGCCTACTTGCTGAGACCCCTTTGATGGACAACATCAGAACTAAAGCTTTAGAAGGAAAAATAGCACTGGCCGGAACAAGTGCAGGAGCAGCAGTTATGGGCTATCACATGATAGCAGGTGGTGGTAGTGGCTCATCACCAAATAGATCTTTAGTCGATATGACAAATGGTTTGGCCATATTGCCAGAGTTAATAGTAGACCAACACTTTCATAACCGGAATCGGATGGCCCGTTTATTAAGCGCGATCGCCACCCATCCAGACAAAGTTGGTATAGGAATAGACGAAGATACCTGCGCATTGTTTGAAGGAGACGGTCAAATTCAAGTCATGGGTAAAGGCACAGTCACAATTATAGATCCGGTAGAAATGTCTTATACAAATTCTGCCAAAGTAGGGGTAGAAGATCCTTTGAGTTTGTCGAATCTCAGATTACATATAATGTGCCATGGTGATGGTTACGATCTCCATTCCCATACGATGAAACCAGGGCTTTCTGAAACAATAATGCCTCTAGACTAATAGAATTTCCGATAATTTATCAGTTATTGAGAAGTTTGTTCCTGTAGATGAGTAGCTTACCTAATTGGCAGACATAAAGCGTAACTATACTGAAAACTATATATATTTTGTAGCAAATAAAGTAATAGACAGTCCAAATTCTTCTACCATCACAGGATTATCATCCGATATTTTTAAGATGGAGTTTTGTTTGGAACTACTAAATGTTTCTAGCATGATGCAAAACAGTAAATTAGCGCCATCTAGAGCAGGTCAAGCTTTTTATCAGTTTAGGCAATGATTGACAACCAAAATTGTTGCTAGCTGCGAGACCGTAGTTTTAGCTAGATTAATGTTTTCCATCATCCAAAACTTGTCATAACTGCGGTCATGTTTATAGAGAACTAAAGTTAAGAGAGCGTACTTTCAACTACCCTCATTGTATTTAGCACTCAAATAGACCGCGACCTTAACTAGGTTAATCAATTTAGTAGGGTAGGCTGTACCCGAAGTTACGCCTGTGAACTGGAAAAGGCCGACCTCCCAGGTTGAAGCAGGAAGCAAGCATCTTTAGACTGGCATTACAAATTTTTTCCTAGTTTTGCCAAAATTTTATAGGTATTGTACAGCAGAAAGGATTAGTGCATCCTGAAAAAAATTTTGTAGTAAACAGTTTAGCAAATATTCTGAGCAGAAATTAAAAATAAAAATACCATTGCTTTTCTGATTCTAAGCATCACGTTCAAATCCTCCTATGAAAATCCTCAAACTCCAGACATTACGCGGTCCAAACTACTGGAGCATTCGCCGGCATAAACTGGTGGTTATGCGCCTAGACTTAGAAGACCTATACGAAAAATATACATCTAACATTCCTGGTTTCTACAAAGGATTAACTAAAGTTCTACCAAGTCTGGTAGAACATTACTGTTCCCCAGGAGTCAAAGGTGGTTTCCTCAGTCGTGTGGAAAAAGGAACATTGATGGGCCATGTGATCGAACACGTTGCCCTAGAATTTCAACAGCTAGCAGGAATGCCAGTTGGTTTTGGTAGGACAAGGGAAACATCTACTCCAGGAATATTTCAGGTAGTAATAGAATATCAAAATGAACAAGCAGGTCGTTATTCAGCACGAGCAGCAGTAAGACTCTGCCAAAGCATTGTTGATACAGGTACATATCCTCCAACAGAATTACAGCAAGATTTAGAAGACCTCAAAGAATTCAAAAATCAAGCATCTTTAGGTCCAAGTACAGAAGCTATAGTCAAAGAAGCAGAAGCAAGAGGTATTCCTTGGACTCAACTATCTGCTCGGTTTATGATTCAGTTTGGTTATGGGGTCAATCAAAAAAGAATTCAGGCAACTCTCAGTAACCAAACAGGAATTCTTGGAGTAGAACTTGCTTGTGATAAAGAAGGTACGAAAAAAATTCTCAAAGATGCAGGAATACCAGTACCTCGTGGTACAGTTACTCGCTACTTTGATGAACTTCAAGATGCCATTGAAGATGTCGGAGGTTATCCTATTGTAATTAAGCCTCTAGATGGAAATCATGGTCGTGGTATTACCATAGATGTGAGAAATTGGCAAGAGGCAGAAGAAGCATACGATTTAGCCAGCAACGCTTCTAAAACAAAAAGTGTAATTGTGGAACGTTACTACACAGGTAAAGACCACCGAGTGTTAGTAGTAAATGGCAAAGTTGTAGCAGTGGCCGAACGAGTTCCAGCTCATGTAGTGGGAGATGGTAAGTCCACAGTATCAGAACTAATTGAAGAGACTAACAGAGATCCCCAAAGAGGAGATGGACATGATAACGTCCTAACGAGAATTACAGTAGATAAACTTGCCCTTTCTATCCTAGAAAGACAAGGATACAGCATAGATTCAATACCCAGAAAAGGAGAAATTTGCTTTTTAAGAGCAACAGCTAACCTCAGCACTGGAGGTATAGCAGTAGACCGTACTGATGAAATACACCCGGAAAATGTTTGGCTATTATCGAGAGCTGCTAAGATAATTGGTCTAGATATTGCAGGTATGGATGTAGTTACTGAAGATATTTCTAAACCATTGCGAGAAGTGGACGGAGTAATAGTAGAAGTTAATGCTGCTCCTGGTTTTCGGATGCACGTTGCTCCTAGTCGCGGTTTGCCCAGAAATGTGGCAGGAGCAGTAATGGATATGTTATTTCCTGGAGCAAAGAATGGTCGAATACCAATATTGAGTGTTACTGGTACCAACGGTAAGACTACTACTACCCGACTATTAGCTCATATGATGAAGCAAACTGGTCAAGTAGTTGGTTATACCACTACTGATGGTACTTATATTGGTGAGTATTTGGCTGAAGCTGGAGATAATACAGGTCCTCACAGTGCCCATTTAATTCTTTCAGACCCCACAGTAGAAGTTGCTGTGTTAGAAACGGCACGGGGGGGTATTTTGCGTTCTGGTTTAGGTTTTTCTAACTGTGAAGTGGGAATAGTATTAAACGTAGCTGCTGACCACTTGGGTATTGGAGATATAGATACCGTAGAACAACTAGCTCAACTAAAAAGTGTAGTAGCTGAGTCAGTAATGCCTAAAGGATATGCAATTTTGAATGCTGAAGACCCATTAGTAGCAGCAATGGCAGAGAAAGTCAAAGGTCAAGTTGCTTATTTCTCAATGGACCCAAATAACGAACTGTTAGTCAAACATACAGAAGCAGGGGGTCTGGCAGCAGTTTATGAGAATGGCTATATTTCAATTTTGAAAGGTGATTGGACTTTAAGAATTGAAAAAGCAGTTAATGTACCAATTACAATGGCTGGTAAAGCTCCATTTATGATTGCTAATGCTCTGGCAGCTTGTTTGGCCGTCTTTACCCAAGGAGTAAAAATAGAGCATATTCGGGAAGGTTTGTCAACCTTTGTCGCTTCAGTGGATCAAACCCCAGGCCGGATGAATATGTTTAATATGGGTGGTTATCATGCTTTAGTAGATTATGCTCATAATCCTGCTAGCTATGAAGCATTAGGTGGATTTGTCAGAAATTGGCCAGGTAAACGGATCGGTGTAGTTGGTGGACCAGGCGATCGCCGTGATGAAGATTTTGTTTCTCTTGGGGAACTAGCAGCAGATATTTTTGATGAGATTATTATCAAAGAAGATGATGATACTAGGGGACGACCAAGAGGGAATGCAGCGGAACTGATTTATCAAGGTGTTGAGCAATTCTTGAGTCAAGGAAAAGATTCTGAGTCAAAAGCTATTTATGAATCAATTTTAGACGAGACAACTGCTATTAATACTGCTTTAGACCGTGCTTCTTCTGACAGTTTAGTAGTAATTTTACCAGAAAGTGTGAGTCGAGCTATCAGTTTAATAGAAGCTCGTAACCCAGTTAAGGATCTTGAATTACCTGAAAGTAGTTTAAAATCTAATAACTCTCCAGAAGAGTTAAAAACTTCAATTGCGCATTAAGTTAAATAATTAAACTTTTTCTGTCAAAGGGGTTGAGATTTTCAACCCCCTTTTTATGATAAAAATCTAGTTGTTCAATGATAGATTGTTTGAACATTTTATAGGAGTTGAAGTAAAGATTAGGATATTTATAAATGCTTACTAACTTCTGACTTGTGCGTAGCACTATACCTGCTTCTCATCATAGTTATTATAGTTAAATAATTAAACTTTTTCTGTCAAAGGGGTTGAGATTTTCAACCCCCTTTTTATGATAAAAATCTAGTTGTTCAATGATAGATTGTTTGAACATTTTATAGGAGTTGAAGTAAAGATTAGGATATTTATAAATGCTTACTAACTTCTGACTTGTGCGTAGCACTATACCTGCTTCTCATCATAGTTATTATTAATATATTTTTTATTACTGATTATATAGC
>NZ_LGSU01001052.1 GCF_002260545.1 Hydrocoleum sp. CS-953
CTAAAAACTTTCTAATTGTTTTATATATATTGTACTATAGCATGGTGTTGAGCTATCATAATTTTCTGTTTATTCTTTAATTTTAATTTCTTAGGACTTACGAGAAAATTTATGAAAAAAGTAGCAGTTTTTGGTAATGCAGGTGCTGGTAAATCAACCCTAAGCAAAAAATTAACAGCAATGACTAATCTGCCCCTCTATGTCTTAGACAAAATTAAATATCGTTCCGGAGGTACAGAAGTTCCAGATAGCGAATATAAGCGTATATAATACTTTAGGTATTCCTATTGCTGCGGGTATTTTGTATCCTTTAACTGGTTGGTTATTAAATCCAATTATTGCTGGAGGAGCAATTAATTTAGGATTGTTATATGCTACAATTATAGGCGTTGTTGCTGATGTGTGGGTATCACAATAGATTCCTGAAATCTATAAACTTCATTCCGGGTGTAGCAAAATTATAAATTTATTCAGCAATGCCAAATCTATACTTTAGATAGCTTTTTTGAGGTTGATGATTAATCAAAGCAAAGGCAATTTATCAAAACAAAAGAAACAAGAAAAAAAATCAGTTCAGGAAATAATTGAACAATATCAAAAAGGGGAAAGAAACTTCAGCAATTTTGACTTGAGAGGTCAATCTTTTGCTGGATATCACCTATCTGGAGCTAACTTTAGTAACTGCAACCTAAGAAGAGCTAATTTTACCGGATGCAACCTAAAAGGAACTAATTTTACAAAAGCTAGGATGGGAAAAGCGATATTACATGATATTAAAGCTGGAAGTGAAAATGATCGGAGAATATATACCTAGTTTTTCGCCTTCTTGCTTTTTGCAGCAAGTCTGACTATTTTGGCAATTTCTTTATTAGTTTTCTCTAGGGAAGGTGAAGTAGATTTAATCAATGAAAATACTAATAGTTTTTTCTCATTAGCGTTCCTTGTACCTATCGGTTATTTCATCCACTTGTCTAACAGTCAGGGCAATATTGCTCTATTTTTTTGGGTATTAGGAATATTGGATTTTTGGCTGAAAACTTTGAATCAGCCTGTACCGGGAATCTTAGGGAATATATTGTTTTGGGGATTGGCAGTTTCTCTGCTTTCCCCGCTTTATCATTTTTGGGTGAGTAAGTCTTGGAGAAATTTAGGACAATTATTTCAGAACTTTCCTGTTTTAATACTATTGAGCTTTTTGTCTGTTTGTTGTGTGGTTATTTCATTTTCACCTATCGAGCTACTGAACTTAGTAGAGCGACTAGACGGACTAGACCGACTAAACCTAGTGAATCAAAACAACTGGTTATTAATCTTCAGTTTCATAACATTTAATATACCAGTTATACCTTTGCTATTTTTATCACTTGCAGCCTACTCAACTCTATTTGATGCAAATAATAGAGAAACTTATAGCAATATCTTCAAAGCTTTTTTCCGACTAGGATTTTCTGGAATTGCTTTATTTCTTGTGCTCACTTAGATATTTTTCCAATTTTGGAGAAGTTAGAAAAACTATCAGTTATTGGTGCTTTATTTCTTCTGATTAATACATTAATTCAAGTTGACTATGAATCTCAGTATCGCACTTGGGAAATTATTAACTCTGATCAAAAAGAAAATGTTTTTGGTGGTACTCATCTAGGATTAGAAAGACTAGCCCAAGAAGGAGACAGTTTGGAGTTGCTAGAAGTATCAAAGGCAGATTTAAGAGGTATTAACCTGCGGAATGCCAGTTTACAAAATGCTAATTTCAGAAAGGCTGACTTGAGTGAGGCTGAATTAAGAAATAGCGATCTAACAGGGGCTGACTTGATTGATGCTGACTTGAGTAATGCGAAATTGACAGGGGCAAAACTGGAAAACGCGAAGCTGGAAGGTGCGCAGTTGGAAGGTGCGGATCTGAAAGGGGTTGACCTCAAAGAGATTGACCTCAAAGGCGTTGTCCTTAAAGGGGCAAAGTTGACAAGGCTTCAACTAAAGGATCTTAAGCGAAAGAAGGCTGACCTGAGTGAGGTTAACCTGAGTAATGCTAATCTGAGAAGGGCTAACCTGAGAGGGGATAACCTGAGTGGGGTTAACCTGAGTAATGCTAAACTGGGAAGGGCTGACCTGAGTGGGGCTGACCTGATAGAGGCTAATCTGAGTAATGCTGACCTAAGAGATGTTGACCTGAGTGGGGCTTACCTGATAGAGGCTAAAGGACTGACAGTCGAACAGGTAAAGCGAGCTAAAAATTGGGAATCAGCAACATTCGATTTAAAATTCCAAAAGAAACTAAATAATGCCGAACCTCAGAAAAATCAATGAACTATCTGTTCTACTAAACTGACCTCAAATTACCCAGAAGGCAAAAGTCTGGTAGGGTGCGTTAGGCAACGCCGTAACGCACCTTAATTACACATATTTTATGATTAGTGGTGCGTTACACTTCGTTAACGCACCCTACTGGACTGTTGTAGCAGCTCTCCCAAAAGAGCGATCGCCATTTACGCCATAATAGAAGGAGGTAAAAAAATACCCCCTGTATAATTTTTAGCCAATAACTGTTTAATTACTTTTTAAAACATTTCCGCAGTGAATTGCCAAAGAAAAACAATCCACCAAAAGCAAATAATCCTAAAGTGTTTGTAGGTTCAGGTACTGACTCAACAGTAATCCGTGCAATCTCATAGCCAGGAGTTGTGAAATCACCGTTTGGTGCTGCTGCTAGAATATTACCACCTGGTAAGAAACCGGGATGAAAGGTGACAACTCCATTCTCATCAACGCCTGTGTTAGGAGCAGCTTGGGCAAGGGCAGCAGTATTTGCTGGTATTTCATCATTGACTTCTGTTCCTGCATCCCAAACTCGATCGCCAGTCACAATAAAGTCAGCACCTAAGAAACTGCCATCATCATCAAAAATCTTGATTCCAAAAGGGTTTTCATTAGCAATAAAAGCATCATTACTAGGTAAACCCATTGCTGCATAACTGAAATAACGACTACTATCCAGACTACCATCTAGCTCAAATATCATAGAAGCAGTATCGCCAGAAGTCAGCACTTGAAAAGGGCCTGTAGGTCCTAAAATGGTAGCTTGAGTCTGGCCAGCACCACTGTTAGCAAAAGCAGCAGTAATTGGTGCAGTATTAGCATCTTCGGCTAATGCTTCGAGATATTCAGGGGCAGCTACATCTAAATCAAATGTATCAAAATTACCATTGTGAAAGCCTACCCATAGTGGTGAGAAAAAGAAGCCTTGAGTAGGGGCAATATTTTCTACTGTAACTTTTAATTTTGCTGCTGTTGCTGCGGAACTAATAGTTAGGGTGGAAGTTACCGCTATTGCTGTGGCGATCGCTCCAGGAATATTTAACCAAGTATTACCATTTATATTCATTAGACATCTCCAAATTTATTTGATTATCTCTACTCTCCGTAAAATTTAGGATGAGTGCTTAGGTTTGATATTAAGAACCAGAGATTAAAATTATCTGAATTATATGTGAGTTTTTTCTCTGGATTTTCTGTTGAATTTTCTCACCTTCTTAACTTATAAGAATTCTCCAAAAAAAGTAGGGACGTTATATGTAACGTCCCTATAGGGGGTTTTATCAAAGATTTATATAATTCAGGATTTACGAAAAAATGAAATTATACGCCATATGTAGGGCTTAACGGCCGTTAAACCCTACTATATATGGTGATTATGCGTAAGTCCTGTAATTTATAGAGATGTCTATTTGCCTGTCCTTATAATCTTTATTTTATAGACACACTCTAGCTTGAATCCTACTGTTTTCCGATTGATATTCTAGAATTTATAGGAATTAAAAACTCTAGTCTGACCATCTTTTTTAAACGCAAACACATCAAAAGATTGTTGGCGATCGCCCATTTCCATACCAGGAGTACCAATAGGCATTCCGGGAACGCTAATTCCAGCAATATTTGGTTTCTGGGAAATTAAACGTTTGACATCTGCCACCGGAATATGACCCTCGACAAGATAACCAGCAATTTCACTTGTGTGGCAAGATGTCAAATCTGAGGGCAAATTATGTTTCTGGCGAATAGTTTGAATTTCTGACTCAGGTTTAACAATATCAGTTACCTGAAAACCATTTTGCTTGATATGTTCTACCCAACCCTGACAACATCCGCAAGTAGGAGTCCGGTAGACAGTAATATTAAGTAGTTGCGGTGCTAAGTCTGTTGTAGGTGAACTAGAATTTGCCACAGTCTGAGTTGTTGCACTAAAAGTGGGATTTTCTGGCAAACCGACAAAAGACCAATATGCAACTCCTAAAACTCCAGCAACTGCAACACCAGCAATTAGAGACTGCATCCAATTAGAGCAAAATTTTTTCATAATCATTACCTCAAATAATCTTTAATATCATGTCCAGTTGAATAGTTATCATCTAAGAATAAAAGGGATAAATATCTCAAACCCCTGAGATTGCTATCCGTTCCGGAATGCTCCGCAAACCTTCCACTCCGTTCCAGTCGCAATGACTTTATAATTAGTATTTATCCGGACATAATATTAAGTGCTTTTGTTAATCATAAACTCTCCAGTAGAGTGGAGAGTCAAGCCTTAATTTCTAAATTTCCCATCATTCCCAAATCTTCATGGTCAAGAATATGACAATGGTAAACAGTCTTTCCAGTAAAATCTCGTAAAGGCATCCGAATTAAAACTGTTTCCCCCGGTCTGACCAACACTACATCTTTCCAAGCACGATAGGGTTCTGCTTTACCATTCCGACTCAAAACTTGAAAAGCATTGGTATGAACATGAAAAGGATGATCCNTTCCCATCATTCCCAAATCTTCATGGTCAAGAATATGACAATGGTAAACAGTCTTTCCAGTAAAATCTCGTAAAGGCATCCGAATTAAAACTGTTTCCCCCGGTCTGACCAACACTACATCTTTCCAAGCACGATAGGGTTCTGCTTTACCATTCCGACTCAAAACTTGAAAAGCATTGGTATGAACATGAAAAGGATGATCCATCATACCTGTATTAATTAATTCCCAATCTTCAACCGTATTAAGCTGAACTTGAGTATCAATTCTTTCTGGTTGATATGGCTGACCATTAAACAAAAATGCCATTCCTTGAGCAGGTATCATGCCGTGATTCATCTGAAAACGACGTATTTTTTGAGGTTCTGGCAATGCTGGAACTGGTATTAATTTTTTTGGCAGCGGTACAGCAGCAACCTGTGTATTATAACTCACCGTTGCTAAAACTTGGGGTTGACTTTCAGGAACATCTCTACCCATCATACCTCTACCCATCATACCTCTGCCCATCATACCCATACCTACTCGTTCATAAGGCAAATTCAACAAACGATATTTTCCTGGTTCTCGGTTAGCTTGAATTAATATATCTGCACGTTCTCCAGGAGTTAGTAACAGTTCTGACATTTCTACAGGTTCAGCCAATGCGCCTCCGTCAGTAGCAATTAAATAAAATGGGTGTTCTTCAAGAGACAAGCGATAAAACCGGGAAGTGGAAGCATTAAGAATTCGTAGTCGTAATAAACCTTGAGCGGGAATGGTAAAGTTAGGCTTAAACTGACCGTTAGCAGTAATCAAATTTCCTTCCCTTCCGGTCATTATTGAGAGTTCCTGGGATGGAAGCATATTTCCTTGTTCGTCTAGGGCAAAATCTTGCAACACTAAAAATTGTTCTGAAGCAGCTTTCACTTCTGGAATTTCATCCAACTCTCCCCGAACAATAAATAATCCCGCCAACCCCCCAAATAATTGTTCTGCCACTAAACCATGCAAATGTGGATGATACCAGAAAATTCCAGCAGGATGATTTTCAGGAATTTGGAATTGATATGTGAAGCGATCGCCTGGTGGAATATGAAGAAATACGTTATCAGCGTTTCCAGTAATGGGAATATGCAGACCGTGATAATGAAGATTTGTGGGTTGGGGTAAATTGTTAGTGAAATTAATTCTAATAGTATCTCCTGGTTTTGCTTCTAGTCTTGGTCCGGGAATTTGTCCGTTATAACTTAATACATAAGCTTGTTTATTTCCCAGATTTATTGGATTAAAATTAGCTGTTAAATCAACTTCTAAAATTCCATCTTGGCTCTGATTAATTTGAGGATATGATGAAAAAATTTGTTTATTTTCTTGAGTATTAGCTAGGCTACATTGAGACATTAAAGTAGCCAGCGCACTACTAGAACTTAGGATTAAAAATTTTCGGCGATTAATTGGTTTCATAATTAATATTGTGGGGAATTTTACATTTGATTTAAAATGTTTTTTCTGCAAACTACAATTATAGCACTAAGCAAATAAGTTAGTAGATATTTATTTTCCCTATTATATGATGTTCGGTTAAATAG
>NZ_LGSU01001053.1 GCF_002260545.1 Hydrocoleum sp. CS-953
GTAAATGCAGTAGCCTTTAGCCCCGACGGCAAAACCATTGCGACTGCAAGTTATGACAAAACCACCCGCCTCTGGGATGCTGAGACTGGCAAAGAATTAGCTACTCTCAACCACGAGTACAGGGTAAATGCAGTAGCTTTTAGCTCCGACGGCAAAACTATTGCGACAGCAAGTAAAGACAATACCGCCCGCCTACATTTGGTAAGAACAGAAGATTTAATCACAGAAGCTTGTCGCCGTCTCAGTAGGAATTTAACAGCAGAGGAATGGCAGCGGTATATGAACAGTGGGTTGGATAAATATGAGAGAACTTGTGAGGAACTTCCGGTTCATCCTAGTTTAATTAAAGAAGCTAAAAACAAGGCAACATCAGGGGAAATAAAGGAGGCAATTTCTATCTTTAAACGCGCCCAAGAATTGGATGAGGAAATTGACCTCGATCCTGATACAGAAACTATAGAAAAAGACCCGAAAGTTGTGGGGAATAAATTTGCTGCTCCTGGCAAAGTAGAAGAAGGTAAAAAATTAGCAAAACAGGGAAAAATAGAAGAGGCAATTAGTCTTTATGATGAAGCACAAAAGTTAGATTCAGAGTTAGAAATAGCTGCTGATGATTGGGGAGAATTATGTAAGTTTGGCAGCTTAAATAATCAGGCAAAAGATGTGATGTTTGCCTGTGAAAAAGCAGTTAAATTGAGTCCTAATAATGGTGATATTCTGCATAGTCGCGGTGTAGCTAGGGCATTAACTGGGGATTATCAGGGAGCNAGCACAAAAGTTAGATTCAGAGTTAGAAATAGCTGCTGATGATTGGGGAGAATTATGTAAGTTTGGCAGCTTAAATAATCAGGCAAAAGATGTGATGTTTGCCTGTGAAAAAGCAGTTAAATTGAGTCCTAATAATGGTGATATTCTGCATAGTCGCGGTGTAGCTAGGGCATTAACTGGGGATTATCAGGGAGCGATTGAGGATTTTCAAGTATTTGTAGATTCGGTGGAAGATGGGGAGGAAAAGGCAAAAGTTGAAGGTTGGATAGAGACATTGAAAAAGGGTGAAAATCCGATTACTGAGGAGGTATTGGAGGAGTTGAAAAATTAGGTTCGTAGGGGCGGGTTCAGCGTTAAATTTATGAGTTTTTACATCAGATTAGGTAAACCCGCCCCCAAAGTCAGTTTGTAGCCCCCAAAGTCAGTTTGTAGGGTGTGTTTCCGCTAAGAGCGGACATGAAAAGACGGCATTAATTACTCGGTATTATCAGGTATTGAACAATCCGTCGTAACGCACCATTTTTAATGAACCGGGTATTACAATTCTGGTGCGTTACATTTCATTAACGCACCCTACTAGACTAACTTTCAATTTATGAGTTTTCACATCAGATTATATAAACCCGCCCCCCAAAGTCAGAAGTTCAGTAGGGGCGGGTTCCCCTTTCAATTCATGAGTTTTCACATTTGATTATATAAACCCGCCCCCAATGATATAACGCACTACTATTTTCATAGTTTTATCCTCAAAAACCATTGCCAATTAAAATAAATGGTGCCCAATAATAAGGATGATTATACTCACTATTAATCATTGCAATTTGTGCCTTTTGTATCGCTCCAACCTGATTTATTCCACCCTTTAAAGCTGTATAAAAATCATTCATAAATTCAGAAGTTCCCTGGTCATCTACTCGCCATAAAGTTGCTAAACTTGCTGCTGCACCAGCGGCTTGCATTTGATAACCAAAACCCAGAATTTCTGAACCATCTCCTAGTTGTTTTCCTTTACCAGTTTCACAGGCACTCAAAACCACTAATTCTACACCATTCAAATTCCAGTTTTCTACTTCTCGTAAACTAGCGAGTTCCCCATCTCCATATAATATAAAAGAATCTTCTGGACTACCAGTAACAAAAGCAG
The DNA here is from genome assembly GCF_002260545.1 of Hydrocoleum sp. CS-953. GTDB lineage: Bacteria > Cyanobacteriota > Cyanobacteriia > Cyanobacteriales > Microcoleaceae > Trichodesmium. The sequence continues at coordinate 1,913 of NZ_LGSU01001053.1, forward strand.
AATGAGTGGCAAAATGTATTAAACTATGGCTAGCCATCCTTAACTCCATAAATTGTTTACTAAAATCATCTCCTAATAATTTCTTAGTTTGAGGAAATATACTAGCTAGCTTTTCTACCTCTACTCCCGCAAAAGGCAAACTTTCAAATTCAAACTGTTTATTGCCAATTGCAAAACTATAATTTCCTTCAGTTAAAGCACCTGCCAAAATTCGGAGATTTCTATTTCTTCTAGGAGTTAAATCCATAATACTTGCAGCAGTAATATTATTTATTTTGAACCTCTCTGTCAGCCATTTTTCTCCATCATATAAAGCTCCCAAAGGAATATAACGGAGCTTGCCATCTGGTGCATAAATAATTGTTTTAACTCTACCATTTTTCATGTCATTTTCTATTGGTTCAATCAGCCAATTATAAAGTTTTAATCCTGCTCTAATAACTCTATAATCAGAAATATCATTAACTTCTCTTCTATCAATTAATCCTACTATAAACGCAAAAAGCACTCTATCAAATTCTTTCTGATTAACTAAAACAGTACGATGAATTGGAGGAGAATTAGCAGTAACTAAAATTAATTCCAGCCGATCTTCTAAAATTAAAGGATATAAAACTGCTGCATTTTCTTTTTTATGTTCTTTTAGTTGAGCCTGTAACAAAATCAACATCTCAGGCGTAAGTCTTTGACTCTTAGCTTTCTTCTTTATTTCCGACCTAATTTCTGTGACTTCCTCACTACCAATAAAATCGTGAATAGTGACTAATTTTTCTAATGAAATATCCTGATTTTGGTTGTCATTTTTACCTATTTCATCTAAGAACTGAGTATATTTTTCAGTGAAAATATTTTCCAGTCTTAGCATAATAACTTGATTAGATTTATCATCATCATATTTCATATCTCCCATATACTCAAATACTTCTTGTACTTTCAACAAATCAAGAATTTGCTGTGATTCTATAGCTCGTTTTTCTGCCAGCAATAAATTAGCTAAAGCACGATATATATCAGTAATAGTGCCGTCTACATAAGACCTTTGTTCCTCAATTGGTAAAACCTGTAAATCTTTACGAATTTTTTCTGTAATATTAATTGATTTTTTATAAAATATTATTGCCAATTCTGGTTGATTATTTTTTTCTAATAATTTTCCTATATCAGCCAGACTAATTCTTTCCCCATTCAAGTTTCCCAGTTGTCTATCTAGAATTAAAGTATGAGTCAAAAATTCTAGAGATTCAGAATGTTTACCAGACTCTCGATGCACTATACCAATATTATGAATAGTTGTTGATTTACCATCTTGATCACCTAACTCTTCTCGAATAGATAATGCTTGATTATGATATTCTAATGCTTGGGAATATTTTTCCTGTCCTCGATAAATTACACCTATATTATCTAGGGTTGTTGCTATATTCAGAAGGTCTTCATTTTCTTCGTAAATTTCTAAAGCTTGTTGATAAAATTTTAAAGCCTGAGAAAACTCTTCTAAGTAGCGATAAACAGCTCCAATATAAGTTAAAATTGTGGCTTTATTTGGAGGATCATGCTGTAAAAATTCCTGATAAAAATCTATAGCTTCCTCATAGCGAGCTAACCTGGAATTAACTAAACCAAGATTACTTAAAATTGCAGTAATATTAACATTATCTGTTTCCTTTTTAGCCATTTCTAAAGCTTCTTCATAAAACTCTATAGCTTTCGGATATTTACCTTGGCGATCGTAGATAACACCTATTTCATTTAAAGTTTTACTGATAGCAGCAGTATCCTCTAGTTCTCTACTAATTTTCAGTGCTTTATTTAATGATGCTAATGCTTGAGGATATTGACTGAGCTGATAATAAACTGTACCGATACTATGTAGGGTGGCAGCAATTTTATCTGTATCGCCTAACTTTTGATGAATATCTAGGAGTTGCTGCCAAGTTTGTAAAGCAGTTTCTAACTCCCCATTTTCAACTTCTTGTTTAGCTTTCTCATCAAGTTGCTGTGCTTCAGTTTGTAGCTTTTCTTCGTTCAGGCGATCGCTATATTTTTTAGTCTCTTGTGCAACTACTTTTGAATATATCTGCACTTTCTCTATTTTCTCTATTACTAGAGATGGAGGCAAAATCAAGAAAAATACAGTACCGATAATTAATCTAAAATATTTCCAATTTCTCATTTTCTACCAAATTCATAAAATTTTAATATATACATTAACTTATTAGGACTTGCTGATTAAATCTAAAAGCATTTATATATAAATTCTTTTTAATTTGGTAGAAAAAATTTTCACTTCACGAGCGCCATTCCAAATCTTTCTCTTATATCAAATCCGTTGGCAATGGAGTATTATAAGAAACCGGGTTTGTGGGAGTGTAGATGTTATGCAGTGGGGTGTTGAAAAGAAACCCGGTTTCTACGCTTTTTTATACCGATACTACCGGATTTGATATTACTCCCCATCCTTCTTAACTCCTGATACCAAATCCAGTTATTAAAATAAAAGTACCTTTTTCAAAATCCTCTCTAACCATCTCCCCATCTCCCCATTTCCCCATCTCCCCAAAAGGGTACTCTATAAACCGGATTTAGTATGACTCCTGACTCCTAACCCTTATTCAAGTATTGAGAACAAAAATCAAAAAAGTCTGGTAAATCTTAAAATTTACCAGACTCTCTTTGATATTATTAACTTTTAATGGCGGGAGGCGGATTTGAACCACCGACCTTCGGGTTATGCTTACTACTACAGCTTTCACTGCCTTAACTCTGAAACTTTCAGAATTAGTTTGTAGTCTGGACTGTCCCTTTACCCTCAGCTTCTATCACACTAGAACTGTTAGGGTACCTGCCAACCAGTCTCTACACCTTCTCCTTAATTTTGGAGCTTGGCTCGGGATTACCCCGCTAACGGCTTCCCCGAATTTGACAAGTAATCACATACAAGTTTCCCTATATGCCGCCCTTTACAAGGTAAAGATTCAAGCTTACCGACTAGCGGTTTTGGTTTATGCTTGGTTTAATTTATCTTTCCTTATAACTTGAGCCCGACGAGCTACCAGACTGCTCTATCCCGCGTCAACTTTTTTATTATAACCATAACTAAATCAAAATTGCAACCCCTTAGTCAAATTTTTTCAAATTTTTTTCCAGAACATCCACTGATAGCAGTTTTCAAGTCAATGAAGCATATCAAAAAAATGATAAACCTGTAGGGACGTTGCATGCAACGTCCCTACTTTACCTAACTCCTGACTCCTGACTCCTAGCCTCAACCCTACATAAACATTTCTCCCACTACTTCCAAACGCTTAACATTACTAAGTGACATATAATTGTTGGCCAGAGTCTCAGCAATAGTAGGATCTATCCAACCCATCTGAGTTAATAAATGAATTGCCACTGCATATTTAGCCCTTTTTGCACCATCATTAACTTTTATAGCCAAACCCATCCCTTCACCGACTCGGCCAATACATTGTACTCCCTCAGCCCCAGACTTACTGACAATTTCCCCAGCCGTCAAGCGCATTAACTCTGTATCAAAATGTCCTTCTCCCCCAACCATTTCTGGATGATATGTCATAGCGCGGACAATTCGTTCTAGATCCAAACTATTACCTGAAGCTAGTTTGGCGTACAAAGTTGCCATTTGACTAAGTTGTAGAAGATAAGTTGGAGCGCCACAATCATCACGAGCGCCGATAAATTCTGCTGCGGGCATGGCCAGCAATTCAGCAACTTTGCTAATAATCAACTGTTGTACTGGATGCTTCATTTCCAGATAAGATTCCATCGGCCAATTTCTTTGCTGACAAACAGCCAGCATACCTGCGTGCTTACCAGAACAGTTATATTGCAAAGGACTATTTTTCCCGGCTGGAGTTGGACATTGTAGCTTTGATGGGTCAATATCACAACGCCATAAAACGTTAAATACCTGTCTTGCTTGCTCTGTTGTACCTTGATGAGAACTACATATAACGGCCAAGTCTATATCAGTTAAGTCATACCTTTCTAGAGTACCTGTAGTAGTAACTGCTAAAGCTTGAAATGGTTTGAGAGCCGAACGGACAAATGTGGCTGTATCCGCATCTCCGGCCAAAGATAAAACTCGGCCTCTGTGGTCACATATTGTGGCCTGAACTTGGTGAGTTGATTCAACAATACCTTCTCTAAGTAGTCTTACTTCCAGTTGTGCAGTTTGTGTTCTTTTTCCCCTAGTCATTTCAGTTATCAGTTATTAATTATTAGTTATTAGTTATAATTACCTCAAGCTTCAGCCAGAGGCAAGAAAATACGAAATTTCCTTTTTTATCTCCTTTAACAGGAAGGTTTAATACCTTACTTCCTGGTCATTTTTATTTATTATTTAGGGTAAGTATAGTATCGATCTAGTAGATTATTTCACGATACTTTTGGATAGTATTTATCAAGTTTAAGATTAACACCAATGAAATGATTATTTC
>NZ_LGSU01001054.1 GCF_002260545.1 Hydrocoleum sp. CS-953
GAAAATTTTGACTATAGTTACAAATAAACTACGCACTATTGACTAGAGAGTCAGTATATTGGTAGCAATATATTGGTAGCAATTAGTATATATTTTATATATGGTGTTTGGTATAAGTTCAACCAACAGACAAAAATTAGTGAATGAGGCAATACAATTATGCGTAAAGAATATAATAAATTAGTCCGCGATCGCATTCCAGAAATTATCCGTAAAAGTGGTCTAGAATGCCAAGCTGTAACTCTCTCAGAAATAGAATATCAGCAAGCATTACGGCGAAAAATAATTGAAGAAGCCCAAGAAGTGGCTACAGCAAATAACACTGATTTAGTCATAGAAATAGCTGACTTGTTAGAAGTAGTAGATGCTTTACTCAAAAGTTACGGTATTTCTCATCATCAAGTGGGATTAGAACAAGATAAAAAGAGGGCAAGTAAAGGAGATTTTGAGAATCAAACTATGTTGTTATGGATAGAGGAAAATAATACTAAATAGAAAATATTAAAAATATAGTCTAGAAGAAACATACTAACTAATATACCTAGAAAAAAGTTTTAGTTTATTATCCTGTTGTTTGTGTAGGTAATTTTTAACGATTAAGAAAAATTACTTTGGCGACTGCCGTTTCCATACCATGAAAAACAGAAAAAAAATCATAATTACCTCTCCCTTGTAAGGAGAAGATTAACGCTTAAGGAAAAATTTTCTTTATTGAATTTGTTAATAAGTAATAGGTTGTAGAAGGAGTATAAATATCTTAATATTTTTCCAGTTAAAAGTCTGAAACTCAGAACTATCTATCACCTGTCTCCTTTGTTTCAGAAGATTTTGCTTACCAATTTTATCCTTGGCATTTAAGCTTTTCTTTTGTCAAATATATTTTCTTTATCCTCAAAATATGACTGCTATATTTGGGTATAAACATTTATTTTTTTTAGTTATGAACAGAATTAGAATTGCTAAAGATAAAGCAGATTTAGTCAAAGCTTTAACCGAATCAGAAGGAAAAACAGGTCCATTTAAAACTTATGCAGATGTAATGGTATTTGCTGCATCTTTAGCTATTAAGAAAAAACAGCGAGTTCCACTAACAGAAATTTCTCCAAGAGAACCAGGTCCAATTAATATTGAAGTGTTTTGGTCTAGGGGATATGAAAGTATTATTAAATTAATCGCGATCGCCGACACAAGAGATACAAAAATTCTCTGCCAAACCAATGAAGAAATAGAAGAAAATCGGATTAAAATATTTGAAGAATATGCCAATGGAGGATTGGAAATATTACGAGATGAACTGCGGGGTGCAGTAAATTATTCAGAACGGCTTTTATTAGTTTTAATTTCTGAGAGATATCAAAAACCTCAGCCAGAAACTGAATTTGATTTAACTAAATTTTTGGGGTAAAAGACGCAATTGTTGTCGAAAAGAATAAAAATCAGAAGTAAGTATTCAGCATTCAGCTAGCCTCCTAAAGAGGAACTACGTTAACAGCTATTAGCTATAAATTATTAACTCATAATCTTGAAAAGATAAATTAGTCCCCAAGGAGAATTAAAAGTTATCAAGAACAAGAAAAAGGTTATCAGCTAACAGAAGTCCAGTTATTACGTTCATACAGTTCATACATCTGAATGCTGTTTGCGGAGCATTCCTGGACGGAAATGCTAGTAGCTTAATGCTTAAAATTATAAAGGAATTTCCTACTTGATGAAGTACATATTACGAAATAGGTTATAGGGNGTTCATACATCTGAATGCTGTTTGCGGAGCATTCCTGGACGGAAATGCTAGTAGCTTAATGCTTAAAATTATAAAGGAATTTCCTACTTGATGAAGTACATATTACGAAATAGGTTATAGGGAATAAGCAAAAATATTTTTAAAATTTAAAATTTTAAATTTTTAAGATTCACTTTTGACTTCTGAAGATTGATTAACCATTGTTGATTTACTAATATTTGTTAACATAAATTCATATATATTGATTTAGTTGTATTGATTTAGTCCCATAGATTTTGCTCTAATCACTTGTAGACAGAGTAGTTTGTGGTCGAAAACCAGGCCACTAAGTAACCTCTATCCTGATAAGTTACCGAAGCGCATGGTCAAGTAATTAAAACTTCTGCGACGTCGATAACCAAGACGATGTAAGTGTTTAAAAAGCGTCTACAGGTTTTCTTGTAGACATTGGGAGATACCCCCTCAGCATGTTAATCTTGCTGTGCATTGTTAACAAATGTTAGCACTCATAGTATCGGGCAATTAAGAAATTCTCACGCCTCTCAAATTTAGCCACAGCAATTTAACTTCTAACTTCTGACTTCTAACTTCTGACTTTTAACTTCTGACTTCTGAATTGAGCTATAAGTGCGCCCATACAGGTATGATGACGATATTGAGAATCAAAAAGGGAACGCAAATTAAAAAATTATGCGAATTTTATTTGTGGCTGCTGAAGTGACTCCTTTAGCAAAAGTTGGTGGGATGGCAGATGTAGTCGGTGCCTTACCCAAAGTCCTACGAGCAATGGGTCACGATGTTCGTATCTTCATGCCTTATTATGGCTTCTTAGGCGACAAGATGGAAGTTCCAGAAGAACCCATGTGGGAAGGAACTGCCATGTATCAAAACTTCAAAATTTATGAGACGGTACTACCAAAAAGTGACGTGCCATTGTACCTATTTGGTCATCCTACTTTTTGGCCACGTCGTATCTACTATGGAGATGATGAGGACTGGAGGTTCACTCTATTTGCCAATGGGGCGGCTGAGTTTTGCTGGAATGGCTGGAAACCAGACATTATTCATTGCAACGACTGGCACACTGGTATGATTCCAGTTTGGATGCACGAAACCCCAGATATTAAAACCGTATTTACTATTCATAACCTAGCTTATCAAGGACCTTGGCGCTGGTACTTGGAAAGAATTACTTGGTGTCCCTGGTATATGGAAGGCCATAATACAATGGCAGCAGCAGTTCAATTTGCCGATCGGGTAACTACTGTTTCTCCCACCTATGCTGGTCAGATCCAAACTCCTGCTTATGGTGAACGCCTAGATGGTTTAATGTCTTTTATTAGTGGGAGACTAGAGGGTATCCTCAATGGTATTGACATGAACTTTTATAATCCCGCTAATGACAGATATATTGCTCAAACTTATAATGTCGATACCTTAGAAAAACGGGTTGCCAATAAAGTTGCTCTTCAAGAAGAGGTAGGTTTTGAAGTTAACAGAAATACCTTCTTAGTCGGAATGGTTTCTCGACTGGTGGAGCAAAAAGGACTTGATTTAATGCTGCAAGTCTTGGATCGGTTTATGGCTTATACTGATAGTCAGTTTATTTTGTTGGGCACTGGCGATCGCTTCTATGAAACCCAAATGTGGCAGATAGCAACTCGTTATCCAGGTCGGATGAGCGTCCAACTTTTACATAATGATGCCCTTGCCCGACGAATATATGCAGGTACTGATGCCTTTTTAATGCCCAGTCGGTTTGAACCTTGTGGTATTAGTCAGTTATTGGCAATGCGTTATGGTAGTGTACCTATTGTGCGTCGTACAGGCGGGTTAGTTGATACTGTCTCTTTCTATGACCCTATTAATAATGCTGGTACTGGCTATTGTTTCGATCGGTATGAACCACTAGACCTACTTACTGCAATGGTTCGAGCGTGTGAAGCTTTCCGGTTCAAAGATAAATGGTTCGAGTTACAGAAACGTGGCATGAGAGAGAACTTTAGCTGGGATAAATCAGCTAAAGAGTATATCAAAATGTATAAATCAATACTCGGACTACCTGAAGAAGATACAGCAGTAGAGAAAGAGCCTGAATTAGCACAATAATAATTAATTTGGAAAAGGAATTGAGGTAAAATCACCTAATTCCTTTTTCTTTATTATGCTAATTATTGCTCTGCTGATTAATTCTGACGGGCATTGACAGATAAATGTTTTAGCATTTTTAGGTCTTAAAGTTCAAAAAGGAGCGCATTTCTGGCGCATAGATAGTTGGGCAAAAAAATTACTCCCCTAGTCCCCTACTCCTTAAACCTACATTCCGCACGTCAAATTGCAACATTAAAAGTAGTATGAAGACCTCTAGCTTGGTAAGTATTTATACCATATAAATCATCTTCATGTTAAACTAAGCCAGTTTGTTACCAAACCGACTCGTCTGCCCCCTTTGGGGGAGCTGCGCTAACAAAACCGTGCGTGAGACTTTCACCTCACACGGCTCCTCTGTTAGACGTCCCTTTTCATGGGTACATCCTGCTTCAGAGTTAACATATCGTTAATCCATATATAATTTTCAGGTAAATCCTGGGGTCTAAATTTTGGATATGTTTTTTTGTCTAAAGCAGTTTTACTGTCGTGGCAATGTCGGTGCAATAGTTGTTTATTTCTGATTGTATTGTCACCACCTTCAGACCTTGGTTTTATATGAGCTACTTCCATAAGGTCAGTTGGTCTAAAGGTTAGTCCACAAAATGCGCATTAGAATTCTAAATTTAATAATTTAATCATTTAATAATTCTAAATTCTGAATTCTGAATTCTGAATCTATGCTTCTTACCCAATCTTACTCTCCCTAAGACCTGCAACCATAGTGCAGATTTACCTTGAATGGCGCACCTTCGATTTCGACCTGTATTCTTAGGTGTATTAGAGAGGTTTTCTCGTTCCCTTATTCCTTTATTANGGTCTAAAGGTTAGTCCACAAAATGCGCATTAGAATTCTAAATTTAATAATTTAATCATTTAATAATTCTAAATTCTGAATTCTGAATTCTGAATCTATGCTTCTTACCCAATCTTACTCTCCCTAAGACCTGCAACCATAGTGCAGATTTACCTTGAATGGCGCACCTTCGATTTCGACCTGTATTCTTAGGTGTATTAGAGAGGTTTTCTCGTTCCCTTATTCCTTTATTACGACTGATTTATTGGGGTAAAATCTCCCGGAGGGTGCGATATAGTTGCTGATAATCTCAAGTCAATAAGATTATCTATTGACCCCCTGACTTTCGTCCTACATCCCATAGCTACCTTTGAGATGGGCATTAGTATTGAGAGTTGTTATAGTCGATGGGAGGTATTACCCTCCGCACCTCTACTTCACGCGCCGTGCGTGCGACTTTCACCGCACACGGCTCCGTGCTACTGTGGTAACATCTCAATAGAGACAAAACCCGTTGATTAGGGCACTCACCGGGTCAAGGTTTAGATTATCCTAATCTTCCACCGTCTCAGTCAGGGAGTGCCTTTAGCCTACCGCCTTGGAGTTATTTACCTCTGTGTCGTATTGCGCTCGACTAACGAGCAGGGCAATTTCAGGCTAAAGGTTTTTACCCTGTACGCATAGGCTTCGGAAACTTCACTCTTTTGGTGTCTAAGTATCATCACCCTTTCTTTGAGGTTTCTCGATTGCCNCGTCTCAGTCAGGGAGTGCCTTTAGCCTACCGCCTTGGAGTTATTTACCTCTGTGTCGTATTGCGCTCGACTAACGAGCAGGGCAATTTCAGGCTAAAGGTTTTTACCCTGTACGCATAGGCTTCGGAAACTTCACTCTTTTGGTGTCTAAGCATCATCACCCTTTCTTTGAGGTTTCTCGATTGCCGGGGGTAATGAGTGTTCCCCCATCCTAACCGTCAAGCAAGAGTTCCGAGCTTCCCTCCTACTAGCCACAAAACCTACATGACCAGACTTGCTTGCCGTTTTTCCTCGTTCCGAGTTACAGATTGTTTTGACGGTTTAGGGCTGTCCAATTCGCCTACACGATCCCCAGGGATGCGTCTANTGCCGTTTTTCCTCGTTCCGAGTTACAGATTGTTTTGACGGTTTAGGGCTGTCCAATTCGCCTACACGATCCCCAGGGATGCGTCTAACTAATTAAATTTGACGCGGGGATGCTCGTGTGCGGTCAGGAGACTTTGGAGTGACTCCTTGCCGGGAAGTAAGACGTTTTTTCAGGACATTCCGCCCCGGTACCCATGCCGTCTCCCCATTACCCCCAGTGCGCCTATCACTCTTGGCTCTGGTTGGGGCCTGATGCCAGCTTCACTCTGAAGCGTGGAAAAGTTCTAGCTCGGTGTGGCCAGGTCGGGAGTCCGCTGTCCCTTAGCGGGTGAGACTTTCACTCACATCCGTAACTCAGTTATCTAGCAGGCTCTTCTTTGGTGGCCTCATATAGCGATGAGATATACAGGCTCTTCCGCCGTGGCCTCGTATTTACCCTATTCATACCCCTCTGGTTGCGCTTAGGCTCCTAATAGGAACGAGTCGCACTAATTACCTTCCTGTTCGTCCACTTGGTTAGAGTCGATGGAGGGTATTATCCCTCGCACCTCTCCTTCAGAACCTATCGTGCGACTTTCAC
>NZ_LGSU01001055.1 GCF_002260545.1 Hydrocoleum sp. CS-953
ATGTCTGGTAAAAATTCTGGAAATAATTGATTGAGTGGCATTAACATCAAATTTCCTGTTATTTTGGCATCTATAGCTGCTTTTGCTAGAAAATTAAGCCGAAAACTCTTAAGTAAATTTCAAGGTGCTTTACTAGGAGCAGCTTTAGGAAATTATGTAGGTTCTCACTTTGAGCATCAAGTAGAAAAAAATTGCCAAAGTTATAAATTATTTATGAATCAGCATAAATTTGACCGATCAAAGTTAGAGGAAAACTACTTAAAAAAATGGGGAGAAATTACAATGAATTGTGCAAAAAGCTTAATTAGAAAACAAGAGTTTAATGAAGAGGATTTGCAGAAAGTTCATAAAGAATGGCAAAATAAGTGGAAGAATAAAAAAGATTATACTGGCAAGGCAAACAAAATAAAAGACTCTCCAGTAGAATTATTTTCGGATAGATTTTAATAGCATTATCTATGCGATTTTGTTCTNACAATGAATTGTGCAAAAAGCTTAATTAGAAAACAAGAGTTTAATGAAGAGGATTTGCAGAAAGTTCATAAAGAATGGCAAAATAAGTGGAAGAATAAAAAAGATTATACTGGCAAGGCAAACAAAATAAAAGACTCTCCAGTAGAATTAGAAAAATTAGTAGGGATAGTTAAAAATAAACATCCTGATTTTAACTATATAAATAATGATGATGTTTTAAATCCGACAGCCAGTAATGCCATTATTACTAGCTTGCCAGTTTCTTTGATATACCATGAAGATGAATTTAAACTTCAACAAAAATTGCAGCAATGGGGAAAAGTTTGGGAAAATGATTTAGAAGTAAACCTTGGCAACTTAGTAGTTGGATATATAATATCCCAAATTTTGATAGAGAAATTAGACCCCTTGACTATAATAGGAAAAATTATCGACTATATTGGAGAAAAAGAACCATTAGTAGGACAACTTAGACAAGTAGAAAAATTGATTAACCAGGGAGCAAATTTAGATGCAGCAATAAATCATTTGTCAAAAAATCTTAAATCTCTTGAGAAACAGCAACTATTTTGTGAGGGTCAACAAAAATCCCTATCTTCTGCTTTTTTCATACCTATTTCTTTGGCCTTATACTGCTTTCTAAGTACCCCAGAAAATTTCGGTTTAGCAGTATTACGTTCTGCAAGAAGCGGATGGGCAACTCAGACTTGTACTATAGTAGGTACTTTATCAGGAGCTTATAACAGTAGTGCTGGAGTTCCTGTGGAATGGCGACAAAAAATGGGTGTTGAACTTTTGGGAATGAAGGATGAAATGGAGATTATGAACTTGGCAAAAAGTCTTTGGGCAGTTTGGTCTGGAGTTTATGACCCAAACAATGTCACACAAAGTATAGTGCCAGCAGTTGCTGCCAGAAATGTGATTCGTCCTCGCCCTCACCCAGCTAGTGGCTATTGAAAACTCTATGATGTTTAGACATCAAGAAATATGTATCTGACACGTTTAATTGGGAAATTATTGAAACCCCAGAAAAAACAACAAACATCCAGTTGGTCAACTCTGGCAACCTCGCCAATGTTGGTGTTACTAGCCATAGCATCTCTAACAGCTACTATGGGTCAACGTTATTATCACCAACCAGAATTAAAAGAGGGAACTGTTGCCCCTAAAACCATCGAGGCTCCAGATGATGCTACAGTTTCTGATGATAAACTGACTTTGGAGAAGCGTAAGTCAGCTAGACTTGGGGATATCACTGTGTTGATGATTAATCAATCAGTGAATCAAAGGGTGGACAAAGAGTTAAGAGAAATATTGGTACTGGGGGATCAAGCTAGAGAAATAGTTGCTAATTTTCCTTTTATAANCTGTTGCCCCTAAAACCATCGAGGCTCCAGATGATGCTACAGTTTCTGATGATAAACTGACTTTGGAGAAGCGTAAGTCAGCTAGACTTGGGGATATCACTGTGTTGATGATTAATCAATCAGTGAATCAAAGGGTGGACAAAGAGTTAAGAGAAATATTGGTACTGGGGGATCAAGCTAGAGAAATAGTTGCTAATTTTCCTTTTATAAACACAGGCATATTATCAACAACTACTCAGGAACATCTACGTCAAGTTTCTGAAGAAAAGTGGCAGGCTATTCAAACAATAATCGAGGAGCAGTTGCAAGAAAGACCTCCTGGACCTGAGTCGGAAACAACTAATTATCCTAAATTAACTCAAGATCAAGATTTAGAAAAAGTTACAGGTAAAAACAATAATGTAACAATTTCAAGTTCAATAGGGGAAGGTTTGTCTGGTAAAACATCAATACCAAAAGACAATCAAAAAAATAGTTCCATAGTCATTAGTAGTAGAGATCAAAAAACAATTTCAGAACTACTAGCTTATCGCAAGAGAAGTTTATATCAAAATTACTCTAGAGTTTTAGACGATGTATCGCAAGCTCGCAGTTTGTACGAAAACGCAACGAAAATTGTGACTCAAGAGAAAAAAAATGAAGGTTATGAAGTATACGATCGTACTTTACTAGAGTTGTCTGATACTGGTTGGCAAAAAACTAAGATAGGTATTGAAAGGGTAAAAGAGCGGATGTTGGCTCAAGGAATATCACCAAATTTACCTAAACAGGAATGGGTTAAGGCACTAAGAGTGCAAGTCGTAGGCGTAGTCCCAATAGAAACTGAAGATTTAGCCATCAAAATTTTGCAGAATGTTTTGCAGGCTAATTTAGCAAAAGATCCAGAAGGAACGAAGAAATTAGTTGAACAGGCAGCACAAAATGTTCCAGGAGTGGAGTACAAAGTCAGAAAGGATGAAATTATTGTTAAAGCAGGAGAAACAATTGACCGTAAGGCTTTTATACTACTCGATGAATTTAAGCTGAGTGGCCGTAGAGTGAATTGGCGCAGCTTGGTGGTATTTGTGTGTATTGTGAGTGGGGCTGTAGGTATAGTAATTATAGTAGAAAGACAATTTAAACCCTGTTTTAGGCGCAGAGATAATATACTTTTATTGTTGTTGAGTTTGAGTGCGCCATTACTGGTCAGCTTGAAAGTACCTTGGAGTAGTAGTTTGCCAGCAATTGGTTTGTTGGTGGGAAACTTCTATGGTTCCACTATGGGAGTAACAGTAGTAGGTTTGATATCTGTGATACTGCCTATTGGTATGGATGTTGATAAAATAGATTGGTTTGCTAGTGCTGCTGGTGGTATTGTTGGTAGTTTGGTAGCAGAAAAAATGCGATCGCGTGAGGAACAGGCGCTTTTAGGTGTAGGGGTGGGGTTGACTCAAGGTACGGTGTATTTGTTGACAAATTTGATTGTTCGTGCTACTCCTGGATTATTATGGTATGCGATGATAGGTCCAGTAGGTTTGCAAGCACTCACAGGTTTGGTTTGGAGTATTGTTGCTTTGGGTTTGAGTCCATATTTGGAGCATTTATTTGATTTGATTACTCCGATCCGTTTGTCTGAATTGGCTAATCCTAATCGCCCTCTGTTGAAGCGTTTGGCATCGGAAGCACCTGGTACTTTTCAGCATACTCTGTTTGTGGCAAGTTTGGCGGAAGCGGCAGCACGAGAAATTGGTTGCAATGTGGAATTGGTGAGAACGGGTACTTTGTATCACGATATTGGTAAAATGCACGATCCATTGGGTTTTATTGAGAATCAAATGGGTGGACCGAATAAACATGATGAAATNCTGTTGAAGCGTTTGGCATCGGAAGCACCTGGTACTTTTCAGCATACTCTGTTTGTGGCAAGTTTGGCGGAAGCGGCAGCACGAGAAATTGGTTGCAATGTGGAATTGGTGAGAACGGGTACTTTGTATCACGATATTGGTAAAATGCACGATCCATTGGGTTTTATTGAGAATCAAATGGGTGGACCGAATAAACATGATGAAATTAACGATCCATGGGTGAGTGTAGAAATTATCAGAAAGCACGTTACTGAAGGATTAGTTATGGCTCGTAGACATAGATTGCCAAAGGCTATTAGGGCGTTTATTCCGGAACATCAGGGTACAATGTTAATTGCTTTTTTCTATTATCAAGCCAAGCAAAGAGCGGAGAAGGAAGCAAAGACGATTAAGGAAGAACTTTTTCGCTATGCAGGACCAACTCCCCAGTCACGGGAAACCGCTATTGTGATGTTGGCTGATTCTTGTGAGGCAGCGTTGCGATCGCTTAAGGATGCGACTCATAAGGATGCACTACAAATGGTGAAGAAAATTTTGCGGGCACGTTGGCAGGATAATCAATTGGTTGATTCTGGTTTGACGAGGGGAGAGATATCAAGTATTGCAGAAATTTTTGTACAGGTATGGGAACAGTATAATCACAAACGTATTGCTTATCCTAAAGCAGCAATGAATCCAAATCAGGTAAAAACTACCAAATCAGTTGTTAATTCTAACTAGATTTTTTTGAGAGGATAGTTGTTAAGTGGCGATCGCTTTCATCACATATTAGGACTTATATCAAATCCGTAGTATCGGTGTAAAAAAGCAGAAAAACTGGGTTTGTCTCAAATTCCCTTGTAGGGACGCTGCATAACAAAAATGCGTTTTCCTTTCCAGAATGCTCCGCTTTCCATGTCGCGTAGCGTTTTGCTGGCGCACAACTTTCCGTTCCGGAATGCTCCGCAAACGTACTTCGGCTGTCGCCGACATATAAAGCGGAAGCTCTGCGTCAGCAAAACGTCCCTACCATTGAACTCCAACAAACCCGGTTTCTTGTTACTCCGATTTTTCGGGAACCGTAGCAAGCGGATTTGATATTACGCACCAGACCATGTATATGTATATAGCGTTCAAAACTATAGNAAGCGGAAGCTCTGCGTCAGCAAAACGTCCCTACCATTGAACTCCAACAAACCCGGTTTCTTGTTACTCCGATTTTTCGGGAACCGTAGCAAGCGGATTTGATATTACGCACCAGACCATGTATATGTATATAGCGTTCAAAACTATAGCGCTATAGTTTCTGAACATATATATAGGGCTTGCTGATTAAATCTTAAAGCATTTACAGGCAAAGGTTTGAGCCGTTTTAGGTCTGAAAAAAGTGCAAGGTTTTTGCTCCTTAGATCTGCAAAAAGTTAGGATTTTGGGTTGACGCGAGGTAGAAAAATCAAGGGATAATTCTGACTCCTGCCTCGTCTACATTCCTTACTCCTCCTGTCTCCTGTCTCCTGTCTCCTGACTCCTACCCTCACCCATAAGACTTTTTCAGCAAACCCTATATAGTATCTTAGCGTAAGTCCTGATATTTTGAAAACATTCTCTAAATTAATCTCCTTGAGGATATTCTTCCCACAAATTAGTTGTTTGGCGCAGACTAGAATGTTCTCCATTACCCATAATAATATGGTCGAGTAAGGGTATCGCTAAAAATTGCGCTCCTGCTAACAGTTGTTTGGTTAAATTGATATCTTCAGGACTTGGTTCCACATTTCCAGAAGGATGATTATGAGAAATAATTACTCTGGTTGCACCTTGGCGAATCACTTCTCGAAAAATTTCACGGGGATGAGCTAATGTTTCTGTAGCTGTACCGATAGTAATTACCTGAGTTCCGAGTAAGCGGTTATTTACATCCAAAAGTAACACAGCAAATTTTTCTTGGGTTTGCCACATTAAATCTTGACTCAAAGCATCAGCAGCAGCTTGGGGACTCTCAACAACTGCTAATTCTGGAGGACGGGATTGAAATACTCTTTTTCCTAATTCAATGGCAGCAAGAATAGTTGTTGCTTTAGCTGTACCAATACCATGAATTTGAGTTAATTCTTGAACTGTAATATTGCGGAGAACTGAGAGGGGGTCACGCTGATGTTGACTTAATTGATTTAATATGTATTGTCCGAGACCAACAGCAGAAAGTTTCCCTTTTCCCTGACCTGTACCTAGTAGAATAGCAATTAATTCTGCAGTAGAAAGACTTTTAGGACCAGAGGCAATTAACCTTTCCCGTGGTCGTTCATTACTAGGTAAGTCTGCAATTCTGAGACTGTACGTCATTTCAGTTATCAGTTATTAGTTATCAGTAACTTTGGCTAAAGTCAGAGGCTTGAAATACTGAAGTTAATTTTTTTCACCCTTTAAAAAGGGAGGCTATAGACCTTATTTTTTGGTCATTGATAGACTGCTGAAAAAATAAGGTAAATTATTTCTCAATATAGCATAATTTAGTAAGATAAATTTGACAGTTCCCAAAATTCATAAAACTCCGTATTATTTCTGATATGTATAATTTTTTTTTCAAGATTATGACTTATATTATGTCTGGATAATAAGTGATAAAAAAGTTTTTGTTTGCAGTAGGACTTGAGCAATATCTATAACTTAGGACTAAAGCCTTACTGCGAACTTCAATTATAACTATTCAAGCCGACATAATATTATAT
>NZ_LGSU01001056.1 GCF_002260545.1 Hydrocoleum sp. CS-953
CAGCCTATTCCATGTAACTGTGGTACACTGATTTTAGTAGATTTGATTAAATGACATGAAAACTTTATTCCATACTTCAAAAACTATTTAAAAATTTAGCGCCACTGTACCTCATAAACCTGGAATCCCCTGTATCACAAACCTTCAGCGCTTTAACAGAACAACCGTTATTACTTCCGAATTATTATCATCCTTCTGACTTCTAATACCAATTTTAAAAAAGAATGTTAGGAATAATAAACATTATTAAAATATTTTATCGGAAATTTTTCTTTGATGAAAAAGATAACTTATATCATGTCCGCTGGTATGGTCGCGTCGTGTGAAACTTGGGTAAATATTTACCTAATTTAAGGTTTTTCCTTTTCTTTTTCCTTCTTTATTCTTCCTTCTCTCCTAGATAATATGAGCCTTCTTCCTTAACTTCTCACTTGCAATACTGATGGTACCAGACATGATATTACAAGACAAAAAAAAGTATCAAACCTATTCTATTCATTCTGACTCCTGACTCCTCAGAAATACTCTAGCTATTTGTAGCCAAAACTTATCAAAATGATATAACTTGCTAAGACAAATTTAAAATGTGTCTTAGCTTATTCCCTACCTCTACAAAATCTTGAATTATTAAATCAGTAATCAGGAAAAATATTAGAGCAAAAATCTTAATCTCAGCTTAATTCCCTGTTTTGAAAAAACTTTTTATTCAAGCAATAACTGGAAGTTTAAGATCATATATATTGCTATATTTATCCTGAATATAACGAATAAACGGGTCAATACTTAAAGGTTTACCCGTTACTCGATTAATTAGTTCATTTGCAGTATACTTACGACCATGTTGATGAATATTCTGTTTCAACCATTTATGCAGAAGAGTAAAGTTACCTCGTTCAATACCAAAACTAATTTCAGGGTCAAATTTAACTGAAGCTTCATAAATTTGAGCAGCTATTAAATTACCTAGAGTATAGCCTTGAAACATTCCCCCAACCATATCACCATACCAATGTACATCTTGCATTACCCCTTCACTATCATTAGCAGGAACAAGACCTAAATCTGTTTTATAACGTTCATTCCAGGCTTCGGGAAGGTCTTGAACAGCTAACTTTCCTTCCAACATAGCCAACTCTAAATCAAATCTAATCATCACATGAAGATTGTATGTCACCTCATCAGCATCAGTACGAATGGGCGACTTTTCTACCTTATTAATAGCCCGATAAAATTTGGAAACAGGAATTGAACTAAGTTGCTGGAGAAAAATACCCTGTAGTTGAGGATAAAAACATTCCCAAAATCCACGACTACGACCTACTATATTTTCCCATAATCTAGATTGGCTTTCATGGATACCACTAGAACTTCCTTCGGCAAGGGGAGTACCTTCTAATTCTAAAGCAATACCTTGTTCATAGAGGGCATGGCCTACTTCATGGATGGTACTAAATAAGGCTTCAGTAAAGTTATATTCATACACACGAGTGGTAATACGAACATCCCCAATAGAAAAGCTAGAGGTAAAGGGATGGGGTGTTTCATCTTGTCGCCCCCGTTGAAAGTCAAAGCCAATACGTTCAATAACAGTATGCCCAAACTTTAGTTGTTGTTTTTTTGGATAATGTTGGTACAGACAAGAATCGTCTATAGGTGGTGAAGAGGTAATAGCTTCAACAATGGGTAGTAATTTTTGGCGCAGTTTGTTAAATAAAGGGCGGAGGATGGAGACTGTCATACCTTCATCTACAAAGTCGATGAGGGGATCGGCAATATGTTTGTAGGGGAAAAAGCTGGCTAATTCTTGGCTCAGGTCTAATGTTTTTTCTAAGTAGGGTTGTACTAGGGAGAAGTCTTTAAGTGATTTGGCTTTAACCCAGGTTTCATAAGATACAGCCTGATGTTGACAGAATTTGGCCATAAATTCTGGGGGAACTCGGATGGCACGTTCATAGTCTCGGCGAGTAACACGGATCAGGCTAGCTTCGCTAGAGTCGTAGGGAAGGCTTTTTTCGTAGGGGCGTAGGTCTTCGAGGAGTTGACCTATACTTGGGTCGGTAAATTTTTCATGGGCAAATTCTTTGAGGGTAGCTATTTGTCGGCCTCTGGCATAAGTTCCTCCAGTGGGCATATAGGTGGTTTGGTCCCAATTTAGTACGCAGGCGGCGACTTCTAAGTCTTGTATTTGGGTAAGACGGTTTTTGAGTTCTAGATATTTTGGTTCACAAAGACTAATAGTTGACATGATGACAATATAATGTTATTTAATGCGAGTTTTATTTAATTTTTTGCTTATTAGGTGGGGTGAAATATATTAAGTTTATGGTAAACTGCATTCTACCTAAATTCAGTATTAAGTATAGGCAAATTTACACTTTTGATTTTGTTTAGGAATCAGGAGTTAGGAGTTAGGTAGGGGAGCTGTGGGATTGGCGATGTACAGAATTTTAAAGGTTTTTCGTTAATATTAACTGTTATAGAAGTTTTCTGTGTGGCGATCGCTTTTGAAGAAGTTAGAAGTTAGAAGTTAGAACTCAGAAGTAATCTATGAATGAGTTGTAGAATTTATACCGCGCCCTATTTATGTAGTGCTATGCTAGATTATTTACTAAGTAATATTGATGGTTTATTGCTGATTTTCTTTTCCTCAATTAGATATCTAAGATAGTAAGGCTTTTATCTGTCGTTTCAACTAAACCTACTACTGAATTATCTGTCTGAGAGAGTAAAGCTTTTATCTGAGGATTTTCTAATAATTTTTCCGCATCTGCTAATAGTTTTTTGCCCCAATTTTCTTTTTTGAGACGTTGCAAGTTTCCCCAATTTTTGTCTAATTTTAGTGCTGCTTCAGCTATTGTTAAACCTTCTGTAATTTTCCCTTTGTTGTAGAGGGCAACTCCTATTGCTAATTGAGGTTCTACTTCTAAATCTAAATCTTCTTTTGTAATTTGAATAGCAACTTGCCAATTTTTTATAGCCTCATCTACTTTTTCGATTTCATATTTAACTAAGCCAATATTAATAATAGCACCTTTATAGTCTGGTTTAATTTCTACAGCTTTTTCATAAGCAGTAATTGCCTGTTCATATCTTTCTAAATTTATCAGTGCATCGCCTTTATTGTTCCAAGCATAGTGATAGTCTGGTTTGATTTCTAAAGCTTTTTCATAAGCAGCAATTGCCTGTTCATATCTTTCTAATTTTCTCAGTGCATCGCCTTTATTGTTCCAAGCATAGTGATAGTCTGGTTTGATTTCTAGAGCTTTTTCATAAGCAGCAAGAGCTTCTTCATATCTGCCTAAAAGTAACAGAGCAGTGCCTTTACCATTCCAAGCATAGTGATAGTCTGGTTTGATTTCTAGAGCTTTTTCATAAGCAGCAAGAGCTTCTTCATATCTTTCTAAATTTCCCAGAGCATTGCCTTTATTATCCCAAGCATAGTGATAGTCTGGTTTAATTTCTAAAGCTTTTTCATAAGCAGCAATTGCCTGTTCATATCTTTCTAAATCACTCAATACATTACCTTTACCATTCCAAGCATAGTGAAAGTCTGGTTTAATTTCTAAAGCTTTATCAAAAGCAGAAATCGCCTGTTCATATCTTTCTAAATCACTCAGTACATTGCCTTTACCATTCCAAGCATAGTGATAGTCTGGTTTAATTTCTAAAGCTTTTTCATAAGCAGCAATTGCCTGTTCATATCTTTCTAAATTTCCCAGTGCATTGCCTTTATTGTACCAAGCATAGTGAGAGTCTGGTTTAAATTCTAAAGCTTTATCATAAGCAGCAATTGCCTGTTCATATTTTTCTAAATTTTCCAGTGCATCGCCTTTATTTCTCCAAGCTTTGTGATAACATCGATTAATTTCTATGGCTTTATCATAAGCAGCGATCGCCTGTTCATATCTTTCTAAATTTTCCAGTGCAATGCCTTTATTGTTCCAAGCTTCGTAATTATTTGGTTCTATTTCTAAGGCTTCATCACAAGCTAATATTGCTTCTTCATTTTGGTTTAACCTTCTATCTAGAGAAGCCTCTCTGACTAACAAATCTGCTTTTTGCTCAACAGGAAGCAAATCTTCATCAAGTAAACTTTTAATTCTCACCCACTCATGCTTACGTTCTTGTCGAGTAAACTCTATATAATCATCTAATTCTTTTCCAGAAACTGCCAAAGATTCCTTTCGCACAGTTTCCTCATCCATGGGAAATTGAAATAACCCAGAACGCCAATCAAAAAAATCTGGCGCACGTTTAATCAGATAATCTAAAGCAAACCTTGGTAACAGAAACACAAAGCAAATATCAAAATCATCCCTAAACCTTTCTCGCTGCTGATTCAAATTAATCAAAACCGGAGGAACTCCCCTTTTACTAATAGAAATAATCTCATTATTATCCAAACCCCGTTCTTTCATATCCTCCTCATATTGATACAGAGAATATTCCAAACCAGTCACAAACAAAATCTCAATATCTGCCAGTAATGGTAATTCTTTAACTCGGTTATAAAAATTATAAGTAGTCTTATCCAAACGCAAAACTTCTACTCTTGCTTCGAGAATATCCTGTCGCACCTTTTCCATAATTTTTGTTCCCTGTGCTGGGGAACATTCCACAAACAATAAACCAAAACCTTCAATAAATGTAATAACATTCAATAGGTCTTGATATTCCTCTGCAAATGTCAATGGTAAATCCACTTCCCTATCAATAACTTCTAGTTTCATTGCAGCAACTCCTTCAATTGAAGATTTCAGGTTTGTCAGGTGGGCAAAAATTAATTCATTTATATTTATCTCAATTAAGTAAAATTTGCCCAGCCTACTTTTTTCTAGCTTCCTTTTATCAACTCCTTAAATTCCCGAACTCCTTTGATTAAAGGATGAACATCATACCAAGTTTGCTTTTCTCCCTCTTCATCAAAGTAAATATATTCTAGTAAACAACGACTAAACAATAAATTGCGGTGTCCCTGATCGTTATCTATACTTTTAGAACCAAAAACATCAGCTAATATTTGCCATTCCTCTTTTTCAACTGACCTCTTATAAGGAAGTCTTGCTTCCGTAATTGCTCTTTGTAAGACTTTAGCAGAAATAGGTAATTGACCTCCAGCACGTTTAATTACATTTTGCATTAATAACATTAAATCCCTGACATGACCCCCACTCATTAAGCAAAGTCGATCTAATACTTCTCGACTTTCAAATACATCTGTTTCTAAAGATAAATCTGGATTAACTTCCCTAACTCGTCTATCAATAATTTCCCTAATTGTAGCAACTCCCAATTCAGAAACTTCCCCCTCTGGAGTCCCCACCATAATCATTGGCAAAACTTGGGGATCGTCATATTCCAGTTTGAGATTTGGTGCGTGATTAGAATAGACCATGGAAATAGGAATTGTATAAATTGTATGGCAATCTAATCCTTTTAATTGGGCACTACGGTCAATAAAAATTTCATCGTGATTACTACGTCCGTCTGGCTGAACAATTGGTACAATGCGGTCTAAACTATCAGCAATTATTACCAGTTCAGAACCAGATTCTAATTTCTTTTTACCATCACGAATAAAAGTATTTATCGCATCAATTAAACTTTCAGTATAAGGATTAATCTTTTCTCTAATTTTTTTTCTTAAGGTAGGTTCAGTTCTAATATTTGCCGTAAGTTTTGCATATTGACTAATTTGTGATTCAAGTGCCAAACTTTCCAAAGATATTTCTGTAGTTGCTAAATCTTTTAAATCTGCCCACCGCCCTTTTAACCAATCTAATAGTGGTTGAGGATTAGCTTTTTTCAGATGTTCTAATAAATGTCTCGTACAAGCCAACAAAATATCAGCATATTCCGTATCTTCTGGATTAATATCTTCTTTTACAGCATCGAAATAAACGACAAAATATTTGTTATTTTCTAGGTATTTTTTAAGTCATAAAAGTTCTGTTGACTTACCCGCACCCCGATGTCCGGCATAAAGTTGACAAGTATTATTATCAGAGTATTCAATATTAGTAGCTAAATCTGTAATAATATCTCCATCTCCCCTTACTTCCCGACAATCAACATATACCGGACTCCCAGGTTGTAGAGGTTCAAAAGGTTTAAAAGCATTAAATAATCTTTTTAATAAATCTCTCTGATTTATCATCTATTAAAAATCTCCTTTTTTTTATTTGGTATGATAATAATCCTAAATGATTAGTTAAAAAAACTGTAAGGGTTTGGTCTTCAAATCACATTTGAGCTTGGGTTTGGAGACCAAACCCCTACGATATATTTAGAATTGATATATAAACATTATTCAGTAAACAATTTACAAATTATCTGAGCAATTTCAATTTTTCTATTAGTAGGTGAAAGGTTTACCATCTGTTAATGTGTATATATC
>NZ_LGSU01001057.1 GCF_002260545.1 Hydrocoleum sp. CS-953
ATTGATAATTGATAATTGATAATTGATAATTACCTCTGGTTAAAACCTTTCTTGATTGAAGATCAGGAAATATTATTTCTTCTCTTGGTCGATTGGATATGGCGAGGAGACCTCGCCATCCCATCCTGACGGAATGCTTCGCAAACGACCGCTTTTTTTCCCCTATCCAAGGGGAGGCTTTAAACCAGAATTATTTAATTATTAATTATTAATAATTAATTATTAATTATTCGGTAATTTCACAAAAAATCCCCTCTTGATTCCTGACAGTAATTACTCAATACGGAGGATTAACTTCAACAAATAAGTATTTAACAATAGAAAATCCAAGTATAGCAAATTTTATAGTAATTGATATATAGCAATCCTAAATAGGTTGTGATAAATTAAAAAGTAGATAAAAAATTTGAAACTCTTACCTGTTGCCTGTTGCCTCTTGCCTCTTGCCTAAAAAGCAGTAAGATTTTTGCCACAAATATGCGGAGGATTGCTATAGCGTTTCTCAAGCTTATGAGGTATACCTATCTTTAATTTCTTTTCTATTCCCTATTCCTTATTCCCTCCATACCAGTTAAGTGTTCCCAGTTAAGTTTTCCCTAAAACAAACGAATTTTGTACCTCAGCAGCATGGGAATTGCTATATCAAGACTTCTACCAGTTAAAAAAAAGAATCCTACAAAAAGGTGCGTCTCGATCCGAAATGCTTAACAAGAACTTCTCCAATTTATTTTAGATAGCTATCTCTATCATTTTTCTCTTTTTTTTTCAATCTTTATTCCTTCTTCCTTCTGCCCTCTTCCTTACCGAAATATTGTGGTTTAAAGCCTCCCCTTTTAAGGGGATAATAAATAAAAATTTTCCTGTTCATCAATCCTCTTCTTTTCAAGGAGAGGTAATTCGCGCATTCTAAATTCTTAATTCTTAATTCTTGAATTCAACCATTTGCAACAAACATTTATCAAATTAGTATTATAGCAAATATGGTTGAATTATAAAGGTTATTGCTGATGGAAGCACTTATCCAAAAGGCAAGAGGCAAAAAGAAAAATTTGAGCAGGACTCAAAGTCCTACTCCGATAAGTGGATTTAGTATTATTTAATTAAAAATTAATTGTTTTTAATAAGATTTATTGTTAAAATTGTATTTTGTACAAAATCAGGAGAGCATAAAATGGCAGCACAAATGAATCAAAATCCACTGGAATCAGTTAATAAAAATTTACCTGTTCCAGTTAATCAAACTTGGGAACAAGCAACTCAAAACTTACCACAACAAGTTAAACAAACGATAATTCAGCATCGAGTTCCAATTGCAGTGGGTGTGGGGGCGGTTGTTTTAACTCCAATTATTTTACCTTTGTTGAAACCTGTGGCTAAGGCAACTATTAAAACAGGAGTTTCTTTATTGGAAAAAACTAAAGGCGCTCTGGCAGAAACAGTAGAAGTTTTTGGAGATATTGTGGCAGAAGCAAAGGCAGAAGTAGCAGCAGAAACACAACATAAATCTAACTTAAAAGCGGGTGCATATTCCCAACAAGAATTGAATACAAATAAGTCAGCAACTCCATAAATTTTACAGTTAAATTTATACTCTCTCGTTGGTTTATTTCGAGAGAGTTATACCAAATTCATGCTGATAATTTTAACACCGCCGATTGGTTTGAGATTCTGCTAAATTATTGGCAAATTCTTCACCTATCTCGGCAAAAGTTGTCTTGCTTTGTTCATATAGAGAAATACCACTTTTAATCATAGCTTTGGCAAGAGGTCTACCCATTTTAGCAACAGTAGGAGCTACTAAAGGACCCAATAAAAACATACCTAATCCTAATATGGCAAATTGATTGTTAGTTTGACCATCTTCAACCATTTCTCGGAGGTGAAGAGTTAGGACAGATTTTTTTAAGTGAACAAGTGACATAACTTTAAGAAGTAAGAAGTTAACTTTAAATAGTTATTTAGGGCTTGCTGAAAAAGTCTTATGGGTGAGGGTAGGAGTCAGGAGGAATGGGAAATTTATAGGAGCTAGGAAGAAGAATTATCCCTTCATTCTTCTGCCTCGCGTCAACCCAAAATCTTAACTTTTTGCAGCTCTAGAGAGCGAAAACCTTGTACTTTTTAAAGACCTAAAAATGCTGAAACCTTTATCTATAAAGGCTTGGATATTTAACCAGCAAACCCTATTTAACTGTTCTTCATCTCTAAATAATATCCCGCCCTTAAGGACAGAGTTTAAAATCAGAAAAATTGTGCAGTTATTTCCTATTACCTAATTATATTTTAACAGTTATTTACCACTTTCCAACTGATGCTGTACCAGAGGACGCAAACTATTTAAACCAGCAGCGATCGCACTGCCATTATGGACCACTGTAGCAATTAAAGGATGTAGTCCCACTGTGGAGGCCAATCCCAAAGCCACCAGATTTGGCCCTACCACCATTATAGTATTTTGTTCTATCAGATTTTTAGTTTCCTTAGCAATAGCGATCGCCTCCAACAAACTAGATAAATTATTATTCATCAACACCACATCTGCGGTTTCCCTAGCTACATCCGAACCATCCTCAAAAGAAACCGACACATCTGCATAAGCCAAAGCCACAGAATCATTCAACCCATCCCCCACAAAAGCCACAGTCTTTCCAGCTCGGCGCAAATCTCGAACAATAGCAGCTTTTTGGTCAGGAAAAGCCTCCGCATGAACCTGAGACTCTGGAATTTTCAACTCTGCTGCCACCATTTTTGCCCTAACCTCATTATCCCCAGTCAGCAAATGTACTTCCATGCCATAATCTTTCTCCAACCTGACTATCAAAGGCATACTTTCCGCACGCACTGGATCTTTATATTGAATTGCTCCCTGAAACTCCCCATTGCAAGCCACATAAATCAAAGATAACCACTCAGACACCGGACATTCTTGATTCGGATGTTCGCAATTTTCCTGAAAACAGGGATGATGCTCATAAAAACAATCCAAATCAACCCCCGCTTGAGTCAAAAACTTCGCACTCCCTACCAAAACATCCTTACCATCAATCTCTGCTTGAATACCCAACCCAACTTTATAATCCCACTCACCCCGTGGAGAAATATTCACACCCTGTTCTTGAGCATAACTGAAGATCGCCTCTGCCACTGGATGAGTAATACGTTGTTCCGCAGAAGCTGCTAAAGCCAATACTTCTTCTGCACTCATTCGCCCGGCGACAGTTTCCACTCCCACCACAGCAATATTACCTTGAGTCAAAGTACCAGTCTTATCAAAAACGATAGTATCAATCTCCGCCAACATTTCCAAAGTACGACCACTCCTGACCAAAATTCCATGTCTGGTGGTATGGTTAAGCGCACCTAAAAATGCCGTAGGAACAGATACCCGAATTCCAGTCACAAAGTCGAGAGTCAGAATAGATGCTCCCCTACTGGGGTCGCGAGTTGTACCTAAGACAATGGTAGCTAAAACTAAGGACGGCAAAATTAATTTGTCAGCCATTTGAGAGGCATAGTTTGCCATTCTAGTATCATGCACTGGGGCTTTTTGTAATAGTTCAATACTCGCAGCAGCGCGAGTTTGTGTACCTACTCGTTCTGCTTTGATATAAATTTGACCAGAACGCACCAAAGTAGAAGCATAGACAATAGTGCCTATTTTTCCTACTACTGGCATGGACTCTCCGGTAAGTTGCTGTTGGTCAATGACTGCTTCACCTTGCAAAATTTCCCCATCTACAGGTATTTGTTCTCCTGGATAAACTATTACTGTATCGCCTTGTTTTACTTGGTCACTTGCTATTTGCTGTATCTCTCCATCTCTTTTTACCCAGGCAAAACGTCCTATTGCATCTAATAAGTCAGCAGTTTCATGTTCGGTTGACCTAGCAGTTTGTTCGCGAATTACATCTCCCAGTTCATGGAGAGTTAACACTAATGCTGGTGTTAATAGTTTCCCTTGAATTGCGCCGAGGGTTAAGGAGAGGAAGTCGAGACAGTCAATATTAATGCGATGGTTGATAAATAAACTGTGGAAAGCGCGTTTCACTACTGGGAATGCTGCTATAGCTAAGGCGCTAAAACTTAGTTGTGGAGAGATTGGTAATTTTAACGGTCCGCCGAGAAAAGCTAATAGGGTAGCTAGACCTGGTTTTACTAGGCTCGACCATTCTCCCTCATTTTCCTCTTCTTCTGTTTCTAATGGTACTTGGGAGTCAACTTTTTGACTGACAATTTTGGTGGCAGAATTATCAACATTTTCCATCAGATATACCAGATGCTCTAGCACTTCTGCTTCCGATCTGTCTTTAGTCTGATAATTAATCATGATAGAACTCGCAGCTTGGTTAACCCGAACTTTTTTTACATGGGTATCCAATTCTAATAATTCTTGTACATTTTTAGCATAGTTTGTCTCTATAGTCAAGCGCATCACGCGAAACCTGACTCGCCCAGGAATCCGATGAACTAATGATATTGTGGGAGTTTTGAATGCTAATACAGATGCTGACCCTTGTTGTTGTGATTTGATAATTTGCATGACTTTAATTAAATTAGGAAGTATTTCTACTGTTTCTAGTGTAGTGACTTAACACATCTAATATCATCTCCGGTAGCATCGGTATTGCAAGTGAGAAGGTAAGGAAGAAGGCTCATATTATCTAGGAGAGAAGGAAGAAGGAAGAAGAAAAGGAAAAACCTTAAATTAGGTAAACATTTCCCCAACTTTTACACGCTCCGATACCAGCGGACATGATATAAAATTTTGCTAGGAGCGGGTTTAGCCTTAAATTAATGAGACTCAAGATTCAACCAGATAAACCTGCCCCTCAATAATATAATTGGGAAAATTAGCTGTGTCAGTTCAGAAGTGGCTTGACACGCCTAAAAATTTAGTCCTTTCTAGAACGAAGTGTTAGTGTAACTTATCTGTAGGATAAACCTAACATACATACGCCTTAATTTTTGTTGGGTTTCCTACCTCAACCCAACCTACGCTTATTGAAGCATTTTAGCTGTGTCGGTCTAGTAGGTCCGGTTTAGGTAACGTATCTTATTTCCCACAGACTAACCCAACACTAATAATTAGAGTTGCCAAAGATAGAAATCATAAATTTCTCTTGGTCTGAAGTTTTGGTAGTCCTGCGTAGTAATGATGAGAATATACATTTTTTTTCCCACACTCCCCACACTCCCCACACTTCTTATACCATTACTATCCACCACCATTAACTTTTAACTTATTCCTCTGGTTGAGATATTTCCTCTTCATCAGACTCAGCCTCTTGAATAATATTCATTAATAACATTCCTAGTTCCCAGTCTGACATTCCGTCAGCCTGATATTGGATGATAATAGAACTTGCTGCCTTGTTGATCCGCACTTTTAATACATGGGAGTCTGCACTTAACAGTTGTTCTAAACGTTTGGCATAGTCTGGTTCCGACGCTACTCTTGGTATTCGTAACCGGATGCGACCTGGAGTAGAATGCACTATAGTATATGCTGGGGAGTCTTCACTGCTAACCGGACTTACTGATTGAGAAATAGTTGTTGCCTCAGTATCAACTACAGGTGTAGTTATATTTATTTTTTGCTCTTTGAGTTGTTCAATAATTTCTCGCACAAAACCAGCAACTGTAAGGTTAACTAGCAATGCGGTAGCACCCCGTAATTGAAATCTATTGGTAATCATCATTCCCACTAAAGGTGGTAGGATAAATTCAATTTCATTATGAGCTTGTAAAAATGCACCTAACTGGGGAACTGTTGTTTCCATCGGGTTTGTGTTGTTTGTATAGTCGGAGGTTGTGGTCATTTCAGTTATCAGTTATCAGTTATCAGTTATCAGTTATCAGTTATCAGTACCTCTAACTAAACCCAGAGACTTGAAATTCAGTTATCAGTTATCATTTATCAGTACCTCTAACTAAACCCAGAGACTTGAAATTCAGTTATCAGTTACCAGTATCTCTAACTAAACCCAGAGGCTTAAAATTCAGTTATCAGTTATCAGTACCTCTAGCTAAACCCAGAGGCTTGAAATTCAGTTATCAGTTATCAGTACCTCTAGCTAAACCCAGAGGCTTGAAATTCAGTTATCAGTTACCAGTATCTCTAACTAAACCCAGCGGCTTGAAATTCAGTTATCAGTTACCAGTATCTCTAACTAAACCCAGAGGCTTGAAATTTAGTTATCAGTTATCGGTTATCAGTACCTCTAGCTAAACCCAGAGGCTTGAAATTCAGTTATCAGTTACCAGTATCTCTAACTAAACCCAGCGGCTTGAAATTCAGTTATCAGTTACCAGTATCTCTAACTAAACCCAGAGGCTTGAAATTTAGTTATCAGTTATCGGTTATCAGTACCTCTAGCTAAACCCAGAGGCTTGAAATTCAGTTA
>NZ_LGSU01001058.1 GCF_002260545.1 Hydrocoleum sp. CS-953
CAAAAAAATTGAAGTACAAATTTTATATCTTTGAGATGCTAATAACCCATATATTTTTATGGGTTTAAATCCTTGATTTTGCAAAACAAATATTCCTCTATCATTTTCCTCTCTCTCAGAATTATAGAAAACTCCCCAGCCAGTTTTTGATAACTTTTTTTCAGATATAGCAATCCTATTGTAAAGTTAAGAAAGAAGAAGCAAGAATGGGTAAACATAAAAAATAAAGTGGAAAACGATAAAAATAACTATCTTAAATAAATTGGAGCAGCTATTTTTAAGCATATCTGAGCGAGATATACCTTTTTGTAGCATTCTTTTTTCAAAGTCGTATTAAGCAGATATACAAAATTAATTACACATTTTTCCAAATTGAAACCTTTTTACTACAAGAGTTCCAGAGAATTAGAGTAAGAAATCAATTCTGTGTAGGTGCTTACTTCTTACCGAATTATTAATAATTCTGGTTTAAAGCCTCCCCTTTTAAGGGGAAAAAAAGAAATAATATAGCAATCCTCTAATATCTTCGTGGCAAAAATCTTACTGCTTTTTAGGGCACACTTAACTGGGAATAGGTAACAGGTGGGAGTTTCAACTTTTTTATTTACTTTTTAATTACCCGCAACCTATGCGCGGATTGCTATATTTCCTTATCTTCAATTCCGTAACGGTTTTAACCAGAGGTAATTATCAATTATCCATTATCAATTATCAATTAATGAATTCCCCGTAGCGCTATGGTTAGGACTGTGGTATTATATGAGGAATAAGTTAACATAAGTTAATATAACAGGATTAATAATATAGTCCCCATACCATAAAAAACTAGGAGGATCAACCCCTGTGAATAATAAAAGGTGGAGAAACGCTGGCCTATATGCCCTATTAGCAATAGTAGTCATAGCCCTAGCAACAGCATTCTTCGATCAACAACCCCAAACTCGCGAAACCTGGAAATACAGTCAATTCATTCAGCAAGTAGAAAGCAATAACGTAGATAAAGTCAGTATAACCGCTGACCGGACAGTAGCCAGAGTAAAAGTAGCTGATGGAACCGTAGTCCTAGTTAACCTACCCAATGACCCTGACCTAATTAACATTCTCNGTCATAGCCCTAGCAACAGCATTCTTCGATCAACAACCCCAAACTCGCGAAACCTGGAAATACAGTCAATTCATTCAGCAAGTAGAAAGCAATAACGTAGATAAAGTCAGTATAACCGCTGACCGGACAGTAGCCAGAGTAAAAGTAGCTGATGGAACCGTAGTCCTAGTTAACCTACCCAATGACCCTGACCTAATTAACATTCTCACTCAAAACAACGTAAATATAGAAGTAATGCCCCAGAATGAAGAAGGTTTCTGGGTCAGAGCATTAAGCAGTTTATTCTTCCCTATCCTATTATTAGTAGGATTATTCTTCCTACTACGTCGCGCTCAAAGTGGACCAGGCAGCCAAGCAATGAACTTTGGTAAATCCAAAGCTAGAGTTCAAATGGAACCTCAAACCCAAGTAACATTTGGTGATGTAGCAGGTATCGAACAAGCAAAACTAGAACTAACCGAAGTAGTAGACTTCCTCAAAAATGCCGATCGCTTCACAGCAATAGGAGCCAAAATTCCCAAAGGCGTACTATTAGTAGGACCTCCCGGAACAGGTAAAACCCTATTAGCCAAAGCAGTTGCTGGAGAAGCAGGAGTACCATTTTTCTCCATCTCCGGTTCAGAATTTGTAGAAATGTTCGTAGGTGTAGGAGCTTCCCGCGTTAGAGACCTATTTGAACAAGCCAAGTCTAACGCTCCCTGTATCGTATTTATAGATGAAATTGATGCAGTAGGTCGTCAAAGAGGAGCTGGTTTAGGTGGTGGTAACGACGAAAGAGAACAAACTCTCAACCAACTACTCACCGAGATGGATGGTTTTGAAGGCAACACAGGTATCATTATTATTGCTGCTACTAACCGTCCCGACGTTTTAGACGCTGCCCTACTTCGTCCCGGTCGTTTTGACCGTCAAGTAGTAGTAGACCGCCCCGACTATGCAGGTCGTCTAGAAATTCTCAACGTTCATGCTCGTGGTAAGAGTCTCTCCAAAGATGTAGACTTAGAAAAAATTGCCCGTCGGACACCAGGGTTTACAGGAGCAGATTTATCTAATCTATTAAATGAAGGTGCTATATTAGCAGCTCGTCGCAACTTAACAGAAATCTCTATGGACGAAGTTAATGATGCTATTGACCGGGTATTAGCTGGTCCAGAAAAGAAAGACCGAGTAATGAGTGAAAAGCGTAAGGAATTAGTAGCATATCACGAAGCTGGTCATGCTTTGGTTGGAGCGTTGATGCCTGATTATGACCCNTATCTAATCTATTAAATGAAGGTGCTATATTAGCAGCTCGTCGCAACTTAACAGAAATCTCTATGGACGAAGTTAATGATGCTATTGACCGGGTATTAGCTGGTCCAGAAAAGAAAGACCGAGTAATGAGTGAAAAGCGTAAGGAATTAGTAGCATATCACGAAGCTGGTCATGCTTTGGTTGGAGCGTTGATGCCTGATTATGACCCAGTACAGAAGATTAGTATTATTCCTCGTGGTGGAGCTGGTGGTTTAACTTGGTTTACTCCTAGTGAAGACCGCATGGACTCTGGTTTGTACTCCCGCGCTTATCTCCAAAATCAAATGGCAGTTGCTTTAGGTGGTCGTCTTGCTGAGGAAATTGTTTTTGGTGATGAAGAGGTGACAACTGGTGCTTCTAATGACTTGCAGCAAGTCGCCCGTGTAGCGCGCCAGATGGTGACTCGCTTTGGGATGAGCGATCGCCTCGGTCCTGTGGCTCTTGGTCGTCAGAATGGTAATATGTTCTTAGGTAGAGATATTATGTCGGAACGAGATTTTTCTGAGGAAACTGCTGCTGCTATTGATGATGAGGTTCGTAATTTGGTAGACCAAGCTTATCGTCGTGCGAAGGAAGTTTTAGTAGGCAACCGTCATGTTTTGGATAAGTTGGCAGAAATGTTGGTTGATAAGGAGACTGTAGACTCTGATGAGTTACAGGAGTTATTAGCAACTAATGATGTGAAGATGGCGGCTTTAATTTAGTAATGAGGGGTCAGCGGTCATCTGTCAGCTGTCAGCTATTTTGTAGGGTGCGTTTCACTACATGACATAAAAATGAAATGTAACTTACCCTACTGGACTTCTATATTTTCAACTGATAACTGATAACTGATAACTGATAACTGAAAAAGTAGGGTGCGTTAGATTTCATTAACGCACCACCTCCGCCAAATATTTCTATCCTACATATTTTGGTTGGTGCCTTAC
Organism: Hydrocoleum sp. CS-953; assembly: GCF_002260545.1. Lineage (GTDB taxonomy): Bacteria > Cyanobacteriota > Cyanobacteriia > Cyanobacteriales > Microcoleaceae > Trichodesmium. The sequence goes on from NZ_LGSU01001058.1 coordinate 3,328, forward strand.
GGTTCGGTAACTATCCACATCCATATTCTAGGTGCTTCAGGAAATGAATTAATTATTGCTCTATACGCAATAGTCGGAAAATTCTCACTATCCACCTCTATCTCGCAGGTGCTTCAGAAAATGAAACTATTATTGCTCTATAGAACCCATTTGGGATCTATAGATCGGCAGTGTGGGGAGAGGGGGGAGTAGGAGAGTGGGGAAGATGGCGAGATGGTGCATAAGGGGACATTAATAAGGGTGTTTTTCCTCTATTCTATTTCTCTGAGGAATGACTCAAGAGCCAAAAACCCACACTTTTCCAAAGATACCAAATGGCTTCTATACGCAATAGTGGGAAAATTCTCACTATTCACCTCCATCTGGAAGATGCTTCAGGAAATGAAATTACTATTGCTCTATACGCAATAGTCGAAAAATTTTACTATCCACTTCCATCTGGAAGATGCTTCAGGAAATGAAATTACTATCGCTCTATACGCATGGGGAAGAGAAATTCTCACTATTCACCTCCATCTCCCAGGAGCTTCAGAAAATGAAATTACTATTGCTCTATACGCATGGGGAAGAGAAATTCTCACTATTCACCTCCATCTCCCAGGAGCTTCAGAAAATGNTTCAGAAAATGAAATTACTATTGCTCTATACGCATGGGGAAGAGAAATTCTCACTATTCACCTCCATCTCCCAGGAGCTTCAGAAAATGAAATTACTATCGCTCTATACGCATGGGGAAGAGAAATTCTCACTATTCACCTCCATCTCCCAGGAGCTTCAGAAAATGAAATTTCATTGTGGCAAGAGAAAGTTATATCTTAAAAATTTGCCATTGCATAATTTTAGATGAAACAGTTCACTACTAGACTCTTGGGTTTGGAGAGCAAACCCCTACTCCCTACTCCCTACTCCCTACTCCCTACTCCCTACTCCCTACTCCTTCCTCAAAATACAATTAGCATCCAAAACAAATAAACTATCATTCTGAAAAACAGTACAAATAGGTATAGTCGTTGCCAAAGCAGAAATATATCCCAACCGCAAAAAAGTAACCGTCTCTTTTGCAGATTCATATTGCATTAACCAACTATTATCCTCAACATATTCCGGCGTAAAACCACCACGATGTAACATCCAAAAATCTATCCCATACCTTTGAATAAAACTTTTCACATCCATTAAATCTGAACTATATTGAGCAACAATTAAATCTATAACACGTTGGCGAAACTGACTATAATAACCAACCTGATAAGGAATAGCATATTCCCTACCCAACAAAATAGAACGTTGAGCAAATGTAGGTAATAAATTTGCCTCTTCCTCCAAAGAAGCAATCAAAATATCTTCCGGTTTTTCTCGAAAAAACTCATACAAATCTGTAGCTTTTCCCACCTTATATTTAACCAGAGGAAAACCTTTAACAAAAACTGGATATAACACCAGAGATGCCAGAATTAAACCTGTTAAAACCAAAGAAATAATAGTCTGAAATTTAATAGGAAACTTGCGTCTATTTTCTGCCAAATTAAACAAAGCATCAATAATTAAAGTAAGAGCGATCGCCGTTGCCAAAGCAATAATTATGCGGAAACTTAATCCTGTATATCTACTAGGAAGATGTAGTCGAAAAAGTAAGGCATGAGCAATAAAAAACATTCCCAAAGATGAGAGTAATAGATGTACTAATAACNGTCTGAAATTTAATAGGAAACTTGCGTCTATTTTCTGCCAAATTAAACAAAGCATCAATAATTAAAGTAAGAGCGATCGCCGTTGCCAAAGCAATAATTATGCGGAAACTTAATCCTGTATATCTACTAGGAAGATGTAGTCGAAAAAGTAAGGCATGAGCAATAAAAAACATTCCCAAAGATGAGAGTAATAGATGTACTAATAACCAAATATGATTGGTAATATTTTTGATTAAAGGAAAAGCAGAATTAAAAGATAATAAAAACGGTAAAACTAAACCCGCACATTGAGTCGCAGGAGTAAACAAAGACTTAGGAAATATACCACTACGTTTGCCAGTTAACCAAAAATCTTTAGGATGAACGTGAAAAAATGTACTCCTGCCATTAGGATAAAATTCTCTTAATTTCATCGCTGCTTCTCTGCTAATAGCAGGTCCGAATTCTGAAGAACTTAAAGCATAGGGTAATAAAACAAAAAATGCTGTACTTAAACCTACTCCACAAAGTAGAAANGACTTAGGAAATATACCACTACGTTTGCCAGTTAACCAAAAATCTTTAGGATGAACGTGAAAAAATGTACTCCTGCCATTAGGATAAAATTCTCTTAATTTCATCGCTGCTTCTCTGCTAATAGCAGGTCCGAATTCTGAAGAACTTAAAGCATAGGGTAATAAAACAAAAAATGCTGTACTTAAACCTACTCCACAAAGTAGAAAATCTTGTTTTTCTGATGATACTTGAAACCTGTCATTTTTCCAGTAAATTAGTCTCAAAATCAGCATTCCAGAAGCAACAAAAACATACTGCGGATAAAATAATCCGACCAGAGCGATCGCTATCCCGATTTTGACTAAATTACCACGAATTAAATAATATAAAAAAGCTAAAAAAAATGGATAAATAAATGCTCTAGGGGTAGCGGAAGCCACATCATCTTTCATCCAAATAGCCTGATTCATTACCAAAGCTGCAATAAATCCTGCCATAGGAACTGGCAATATTTCTAAAGTGATTCTAAAAATATAATAGGTGCAGATTAAACCAAGAATAAAAGGAATAATTTTTGCCAAAAAAAACGGATTAATTCCGATTGCTGCTGCACTTTTATAAAGCCAAGTATATCCGGCTGGAGCCACTGAATGAAAATAGTCAGCAATTAAATCATTAGGAAATAAATCTGGATTGAAAAAACGCTGCATCCAAAAAATATGTTGTCTGGCATCATCTTGAATACTCAGACTACTAGCAAAAGCTTTTTTTAGTGCTAAAAAACCATAAACAGTAGCAAAAGTCATGCTAAGACTAAACCAAAATATCACCCCTTGATACGATTTTTTATTAATAGGATAAGTCAAAAAATTATGTAAATTTGAAATTAACATT
>NZ_LGSU01001059.1 GCF_002260545.1 Hydrocoleum sp. CS-953
AATTATAGTATATAAGACCAAATTGCTACAGAATTTAATATTTATCAAATATCCTAGAGTCAAAATTTATAAAAATTTGTATTAATTTCTACTGACTTAAAATCAAGATTAGTGCCAGTTAATTACTTATTCCCACACAAAAGACCAAATTTAATTAAGCCTCTTTCATATCCACGACTCATTAACTCTAGGGAAAGAGCAGCTTGAATTGTTGTCCAACCACTAAAGAGTAAACTAAGAAGAACTTTAGGGTCAAAAGCTGATTCAATCACTACATCCCAGAAAGGAGCAGCGGCAGTTGACCAGTCGGCAGTAGAGATATCTTGAAAACCGATATTCTGGGCGATCGCTTGATACTCTGGCAAAGAAATAACGTAAGGTAAAGCATAAACCCGATAAATATCAGCTAAGTGTCTCCGTTCATCATCGGTAAGTTGTCCATCAGAGCTATCTACTGAACGATGACACCAAGTAGCCATAATTATTTTTCCACCAGGCTTCAATACTCGATGGCATTCTTGCAAAAATTTCTGTTTATTGGGCATATGTTCTCCACTTTCGAGAGACCAAACCAAGTCATAAGACTCATCAGCAAATGGCATATCTAAGGCATCTGCCACTATAAAATTAGTCTGTTGAGTTAAGTTGGCTGACTCTGCGCGTTCCTTAGCTCTTTTAGCCTGGACAGGAGAAAGGGTAATGCCAGTAGCAGTGGCATTAAATTTTTCGGCTAAGTAGAGTGTACTACCACCAATGCCACAACCTACATCAAGGATCGAAGCGGGAGGCCACAAACTTGATGGTTCATTTGTGGCTCCCCAGTGCAGTAGTTCCTCAATCATATCTATTTGAGCTTGTCGCCTGTTTTTTTTCTGTTTACCATCTGGCCCATAGTAGCCGTGGTGCATATGTTCGCCCCATGCTTCTTCCCACAGACTAGAGGAAGCATCATAGAATTGTTGAATTTTTTCAATTAGGGTTGAGGTCATTTCAGTTATCAGTTATCAGTTAATAGTCATAATTATAGATTAATTAAGGTTCTAAATTTATGAGTTGAACTTTATACCATTTCTTTGTAAGAATTTTCCTAATATATTGTCTATCAAATCTTATTGTCCTAGATAGCTCCTGTTTATTTAAACCTCACTTTTAAGAGCGAGGTTTTTAGCTGTAAATTGATACAGAAATGGTATTACGCAAAGAAACCAAATTTATACGAGAAATTCTTGGTTTTAAAAATAGAAATCTACTCAAAAAACTGGATTTCTGGCTTCGTCTGAATAAGTTATGTTGATTTTATTAGACTTATTATATTTTGAGTAAAAATATCAGTACAAATATCAAAAATTCAAAGTTATTTTGTTTTAGCTGAAATGTGTAATAAATTCTCATTTTAGAGTAAGCATTTAGCTATTAGCATTCAGCTTTTGAAGGTAATAACTTACTAAGGTTGGCTGATAACATTTTTCGTGTCGGACTTTTAATTCTCCTTGGAGACTAATTCCTCCTGATAAGATAATGAGTTAATAACTGATAGCGGACGGTTGAATACTTACATTTTAGATAATTATTTGTGTCATTTTTGAGCAAAAATTGGTATAGCGTTTCCCAAAGTTATGAGGTACAGTTGTATTTTTGTCTTTTTGTTCCCTGTTCCCTCAAACCTAAAATTTTGTACCTCACCATTATGGTAAGCATTCAGCCGTCAGCAAGCCTCCTGCGGAGGAACTGCGTTAACAGCAAGGCTCCTCCGCAGGAGTGGAATAAAAGCTTTATTTAGACCATTTGCTTCAGGGAGCTAATTCAGCCAGAATTCAACTTACTACAAAAAAAGTCTAAAAGTTAACTCTATATTCATTTTCCTTGCAAGGTATTATTGCTGAAAGCTGAGAGCTAATAGCTGAATGCTTACCCATTATCGGAATTGCTATATTAGTTATTTTTCCTTGAACAACTAACCAAAAATATAAATATACATACTAAAAAATTGCAATGACTGTAGCTCGAACTATTTGCCAAGGTTTTATTATTGTCATTACTATTGGAACTATATTACTCATGTTACCTATCTCCATGAGTAATGGGAATTGGGGTCATCCTGTAACTGCTTTATTCACAGCAACTTCTGCTGTTTGTGTAACTGGACTGTCAGTCGTGAATGTGGGAGAATATTATTCATTTTGGGGGCAGTTTTTCCTATTATTATTAGTTCAAATTGGAGCTTTTGGTTATATGACTGCTACAACTATTCTTTTGTTGTTACTAGGTCGTAAATTTAGTCTGAGAGAAAAAGTAGCTCTTCAGCAATCTTTGGAACAGGTTGAATTAGCAGGTGTAGAGGGTTTAATTAAGTCAATTTTAGCAACAACAATTGTTTTTGAATTAACTGGGATTTTGTTATTACTATTAGTTTTTGTGCCAATTTATGGCTTTCAAGAAGGTTGTTGGTATTCTATTTTTCATAGCGTTAATGCTTTTAACAATGCTGGTTTTAGTTTGTATTCAAATGGGTTTGTTCAATATGTCAATTCTCCACTACTAAATTTTGTAATTACTGGTTTAATTATATTTGGTGGATTGGGGTATCAAGTTATTATGGAAATGTTTTTATGGCTGAAAAAACGTTGGCAAGGAACACAAACCTGTCACAGTTTTTCTCTACACTTTAAAGTGGTGACTAATACTACTATTTTTCTATTAATAGTTGGTTTAATTGCTTTTTTTATTGCCGAATTTCATAATCCTAATACTCTAGAAAGTTTAAACTTAGGGGAAAAATTAATTGCTGCTTGGTTTCAATCTGTGACTATTAGAACTGCAGGTTTTAACACTATTGATATTGGCAATTTGACTGATGCTGGTTTATTTATCACAATTGCTTTAATGTTTATTGGTGCTAGTCCGGGTAGCACTGGAGGAGGAATTAAAACTACAACTTTTAGAATATTATTTAATAGTACAAAAGCAGCTCTAGAAGGTAGGGATGAAGTGTTATGTTATCAACGTAAAATTCCAATAATAGTTATTATTAAAGCTATTGGTATAGTTTTTGCATCAACTTTATTGGTGGCTGTTGCTACTACTGTAATTGTATTTACTGACAAACAATTAGAATTAACTCAGATTTTCTTTGAGGTTGTATCTGCTTTTGCTACAGTGGGTTTATCTAAAGGTGTTACTTCTAATTTTACAATTCCTGGGCAATTAGTCTTAATTGCAACAATGTATATAGGTAGGGTAGGTGTATTATTATTGGTTTCAACTGTTTTTGCTGAAAAAAAGCTTAGTGTAGTTGAATATCCAGAGGAAAATTTATTTGTATAATCTTTAAGCATTCAGCTATTAGTATTTCCTACGGAATGCTCCGCCAACAGCTATCAGCTTTTTAATGAATGAAACAAAAATTCGCTTAACTTTTACTACATTTTCAACCAGAGAATTGAAACAGTTGTTCAAAACTTTTATTTGATTGGTAGAATCTAAAAATGTAAGTATTCAGTTAGCTTGGATTTCTTGCGGAATGCTACGCAAAAAGCTTTTAAAAGAATCAAGCAAATATTTAGTAACTTTTCATTCTCCAAGGAGAATAATTCTTACTTTGGTCTAATAATGAGTTAATGACTCATAGTTGAATGCTTACTTTAAAATAGATATTTGGAGGCAGCGTTGTCTTGGCTATTCAATCAAATATAACGCTGAATTTTTAGTGAAATTATCATCTTGGAATTTTTGGCAAAATTTGCGTCCGGAAAATAAAAAATTTGCTGTAATTGGTTTAGGCAGATTTGGTAGAGCTGTTTGTGAAACATTACATAATTTAGGTTATGAAGTATTAGCTATTGATAGAGAAGAAAAAATGGTAAATCAAGCTCTAAGCGATAAAATTTCTTATCATGCTTTTAGATTAGATTCAACAGAAATTAATGCGATTAAACAGGTTGGTATTTTAGACTTTGATACAGTAATTGTCGCAATTGGTAATTATTTGGCGGAAAGTATTACTACTACTCTTAATCTCAAAGAAGCAGGGGTAAAGTTTGTGGTAGCTAAAGCTTCTTCTAAAACTCATAAAAAACTGTTAGAAAAAGTTGGAGCAGATTATGTGGTTTTTCCTGAAAGAGAAATGGGTTTGGAATTAGCAAGATTACTAACTAAACCTAGAATAATTGAGAAATTTGACATCGACCCAGACCATAGTATCGTAGAAATTATTGTACCTGATAAATTTGATGGTAAAACTATTGCTGATTTAGAAATACGGAATAAATATGGTTTAAATTTATTGGCAGTTGGCACTCAGAGTGAAAAATTTACAATTAATCCCAAGCCAACTACAATTTTACAAAAAGGAACAGTAATAATTGTGCTAGGTTCTAATGAAGATATTAATCGTTTGCCAAAGTAAGGAAGAAGGAAAAAGGAAGTCTTTATCTTACTTGCTACTCCGATTTTTTCCGTACACAAAGAGATGATTTAGGTTAAAATATTTAGTCAACTCTCTGATTCTTCTCTTCTTGTTTAAATCAGGAAGAAGGAAGAAGTAATATCATTTCTCAAAAACTTTTCTACATTTGATTGAAGTAGGGGAGTTGGGGAGTGTAGGGACGTTTTGCTAACGCAAAGCTCCGCTAATGCTGCGCGACATGGAAAGCGGAGCATTCCGGAACGGAAAACCCATTTTTGCCTGTGCAACGTCCGTACGGGAGAAGTAAAACAACAATAATTAATGCTAAATTTCCTGAAACTAACAAAAAAGTAATTACATAATGTTTAATTACTTAATAACTGAAGTTTTGTCTAAGTATAGCATTAATACATGGGAATTGGTATAACTCTTTAGCTGACTTGCTACTGCGATTGTTTTCCGACAAATAGAGATGATTTCAGTTAAGATATTTAGTCAAATTTCTGATATTTCTCTTCTTTTTTAAATCAGGAGGAAAGAAGCAGGAAAAAGGAATAAGGAAGGACGGAAGGAGGAATAAGTCAGTCTTTAGCTAACTTGCTACTCCGATTTTTTACGACAAATAGAGATGATTTAGGTGAAGATATTTAGTCAACTTTATGATTATTATCTTCTTGTTTAAATAATGATTTTAAAGAAAAATAATTTAAGGTAATTATGGGAGAATTTTCTGGTTATCAAGAGGCAAAATTTACAACTAATTTGGTACAAAAATATGTGCCGTGGCTATATAGTTTTTGGAAGTTTGCTCGTCCACATACAATTATTGGTACAACATTAAGTGTGCTGGCTTTATATCTAATTGCTATAGGTGATCCCTCTAAGTTTTTTAATCAATCTTCTTTTATATACAGTTTAATTCTGTTATTAGTAACTTGGATAAGTTGTCTATGTGGAAATGTTTATATTGTAGGATTGAATCAGTTAGAGGATGTGGAAATAGATAAAATTAATAAACCTTATCTGCCTATAGCTGCTGGTGAATTTTCTCTGTTTTCTGGTCAAATAATTGTGGTAATAATGGGTGTTTTGGGTTTAAGTTTGGCTCTGATTGGCGGACCGTTTTTATTGGGTACAGTGGGGATAAGTTTGGCAATTGGTACAGCTTATTCTTTACCTCCTATCCGATTAAAAAGATTTCCTGTTTTGGCAGCACTATGTATTTTTATTGTGCGGGGAGTAATTGTTAATTTAGGTATATTTTTAAGCTTTGTTTGGGGATGGGAAAAATTTGATGAAGTCTCAGGAAGTTTAAATAAATGGATGGGAGATGTAGGTGACATAATTCTCCTCAAAAAAAGCTTGATAATTCCAGAAATTCCTCCGACAGTTTGGGCGCTAACTTTGTTTGTGATAGTATTTACTTTTGCTATTGCTATTTTTAAAGATATTCCAGATATTGAAGGAGACCGTCAATATAATATCAATACATTTACGATTAAGTTAGGAGTATTTGCTGTCTTTAATTTGGCAAGGTGGGTATTAACAATTTGCTATATCGGTATGATTATTTTTGGTGTAGCTTGGTCGGCAAATATTAATCTGATTTTTTTGCTAATAACTCATTTATTTGCTTTAGGGATAATGTGGTGGCGTAGTCAAAAAGTAGACCTGCAAGATAAAAAGGCGATCGCTGATTTTTATCAATTTATTTGGAAACTATTTTTCCTAGAATATCTAGTTTTTCCTATGGCTTGTCTTTTTTAAGTTAAAAGTCAAAAGTCAAAAGTTAAAAGTAAGAAAATTTATAATCTTGTCATAACTTCGGAAATTTCTGTAAGTGGAATTTCATTGAGAAATGGTATTAGGCGTTTCGCTTCGCGACATGTTTGCGCAGCATTCCGCAGGAAAACGCGTAGCGGTGCCTAGCACTATCGCCACCCAGACAGTTTATCTAAAATCTAAAAACTGTAGCGCAATAGTTAATTCAATCATTAATTAAAA
>NZ_LGSU01000106.1 GCF_002260545.1 Hydrocoleum sp. CS-953
ATTGGGAAATATCCTAGCACTTTTTTTCCCCTTCAAAGGGGAGGCTTTAAACCACAATTATTTAATTAACAATTAATAATTAATAATTCGGTAAAGTTGTAAAAATTAGCCTTTACTTCTTCCCTCTTCCTTCTTCCCTCTTCCTTACAATACCGATGCTACCGGAAATGATATAAATTATTACTTTTGACTTTTGACTTTTAATTTTTGATTTTTGACTTCTCAATACTGCATAACCTCCAGCAAGATATAAATATATGTAAATCAAAGGGATAATAACCTAGCAGTAAACTCAACTTTTGAGGGAGAAAAATTATCATACAATTAACAATTAAAGATGACTATTGTTTATTGAGCTGATCTATTCTTTATGGGTACTATATCTAAATACTGGAGACATATTAAAATTAATAGTTCTGGTTCTCGCCAAATTCTGGAAATTGCGGAGGCTAAAGAATTTTTGACCTCAAATTTTCCAGAATATTTAACAGCTAGTGACGTTTTAGATATTAATATTCAGCGTCAACTTTTAGCATGGGTGCGAGATAATTCAGATACTAATCCAGAGATAAATCCTTTATTAGCAGAACGCTGTTTACTCTGTTTTATATCTTGGCAAATTGAAGGAGTTTGTCAACAGTTAGCTGCTAATTTTGGTAAAAATTATGGCTTTACTAGCAGGGATTTATTCCCTTATGTTTTGACTGATGATGGTAGAATATCTAGCCAAAGAAAACAAAATTATGCTCCCTCTTTTGCTCAAGAAATTCTCCAAAGTTTTGACCCAAATCAAAGCAGTTTAGCTACTTGGACAACTAGAAAAGTCAAACAGAATTCTGATCTAAATAGTTTCTTACTAGAATGTGGAGTTTATTTAATTAGTGATTGGGCACTGCTGAATGATACTCCTCCAAAACAACTAGAAAAAATTTTCTCATCCTTTTATAATTTTACTGCTCTTGAAACTCAAGAAAGCCTGAATATTTTGTCAAGTTATCACGCTATTTATCGGGCACAACATCGTATACAACGTCTGTCAAGATCGGGGAAACAATGTTTACCACCAACTACGGAACAATTACAAAAAATTACTCATTTAATAGAAACTCAAACTGGTAAAAATCTTTATCCAAAGGTTTTAATGACTAAACTACAAAATCTGGCTTCTCAACTACGAGAGTACCGAATTTCTGTGAGAAGAGGTTCTCTACCTACAGTTCCATTAGATACTTCTAAAAATCAATCTTTAGCTAATAAAATGTCCGTCTCTCAAGAGACAGATACTATAGATGAAGAGAATGAATTTTTGACTAACTATAGAAAACAATTTATTCAGAGTTTAGATGCTGCAATAGCTGAAGTAACAGATGCTTGGATAACTTTACTGAAGCGCAAGAAAAACTCCAAAACAGCACAATTTATCCAAGCATTACATCTATATCATTGTGAGAAAAAATCCATGACAGAAATTGCTAAAGATGTGGGATTAAAAGCGCAATATCAAGTGACTCGCTTACTGAAATTAAAATCATTTCGGACTGATATTCGGCAAAAACTATTAGTTAGTTTGCGCCATCGTATCTTAGAACTTGCTCAAGATTATACGAACCCAGAAACTTTAAAAAGTTTAGATAAACAAATAGAAATAGCCCTAGATGAACAAGTTAATCAAGTATTTGAAGAAGCACAAGCAGAAGGTTATACATCTAGTCATCATTATACAGAAACTTTATTTGCTAAAAGAGTTTGTAGCTATTTAGATTTAATAAAACCCCGCTCTTAGCAAATTCAGAAGTCAGAATTCAGAAGTTGTTTTTGTCAGGAGTATTTCTGAACTCAGAAGTCAGAAGTCAGAACTCATAAATTAAATTCCTACTTTTTTAAAAGCGATAAAACTAGAAAAAATATTTAACTGATAACTGTTAACGCAGTTCCTCTGCAAGAGGCTAACTGTTAACGCAGTTCCTCTGCAAGAGGCTAACTGATTAAAAGGCGATATTTTAGAGCAAATTATTTTGATCAAAAAACTGAGTATAGAGGAAAAATTACAATGAATAATCAATTAACTAATAACTTAGAATATCTCCTAGATTTTCAGCCTATTTCTACAGACTCTATTCATCTATCATTAGACAAAATTGAGCAGGCTATTCAAATCACCCATCAAATTCCTAATGAATCAAGAC
>NZ_LGSU01001060.1 GCF_002260545.1 Hydrocoleum sp. CS-953
GTAGAAAGTAATTTTCAGAAAGTTTGGGTATACCCGGTAGAAGATTATGGGCTTACTTACGATTTTTATACTAATAATAATAAAAAACTTACATAGGAAGATGAGTTAAATTAAGAACGTCCGTATCTTGCCATCCTTAGTTGTTTTGATGTAACAGTATTTGGTTTAGTATCATATCCCAATAATGCTACAATTCTAGGTGTAGAACCAGTAACTCGTGTCACCCGATGNTGGCCGAAAAAACTTACATAGGAAGATGAGTTAAATTAAGAACGTCCGTATCTTGCCATCCTTAGTTGTTTTGATGTAACAGTATTTGGTTTAGTATCATATCCCAATAATGCTACAATTCTAGGTGTAGAACCAGTAACTCGTGTCACCCGATGGAGTGAACTTCGTCCCTCGAATAACATTAATGTTCCAGAAATCATAGGGACAGTAGTAACCTGCTCGCTCTTATCTAGAAGGATATCGGCGATCGAGTTATACTCTTCTCCATCACCCGAACGAATAAGAGGGGCACATTCAAACTCCCCTCCACTTTCAGAGGACTGAAGAGAAATACTGACAGCAAAATCAACCTCATCAAAATGCCATGCTAGTTCATCTCCTGGATACATAATTGACAAATTCAGCGCTCCCAACTCATCTTTGTAGCGGTATATTTGATCTTTCCCTAAAATTATCGCTATAAAATTCATTAGCTGTTCCCACTCATAAAGCTCTTTGAGGAAAGAAGATTCGAGAAATTGATCGTAAGCAATCGCATGAAGGGATGTTCTCATTAACATTTGTAGAGTATCGGATAGAGAAGATTGATCTTTACTCTGATAGCTAGTATATACACTTGATACACTCTCCATGTGATGCGCTTGTGGTAGAAGTTTGTTCGCTTCTGATACTATGCTTTGGGTTGCTGTCGGAGTCAGAAAATTAGGAAGAATAAATACTCCAGTATGGGCAAGGGAGCTACGAGCATCATCCCGTAATTTTTGTATCCGCTCTGAGTTCAGTTGAGTAATTGGATATTTAATATCGTTTATTAATGCAATAGACATCAATTTTCTTCCTTATTCAATCATAAATTAGTATTGGCCAAATTTTTAGTTCTGTGCATTCTCTGTCGTGCAAAAGAGAGATAAATAACAGAATTTTCAAACATTATACCAATTTTATAAATGTTTGCTAAAAATAGCTAGGGTACTTCTTAGAATTCAGAATCCAGAATTCAGGAGTCGTATGGGAATAAATTTAATACCAGTTTTCAGGTTGTAAATTCTCTTTTCTATCAAAGGGACATTTCCTACAAAATATTTTTATTGCACTTATTATTTGTAACATTCTTTTTTCAAATTGGTTATGATAAAACGTTTGACAGTGCTTTTCAAATAAATGACCTCACTTGACAATCAAAACCATGTAGGGATGTTCCANTAGGTTGCGGGTAATCAAAAAGTAGATAAAAAAAGTGAAATTCCTGTCCGTTCCCTGTTTCCTATTCCCTAAAAGCAGTAAGATTTTTATACACAAATAAAATAGGATTGCTGTAAATTATATCAAATCCGCTTACAGCGCTTTTCAGATTGATGAACCATATCGTCACAACCAGAACTTTGTAGGGACGTTCCATGGAACGTCCTGTGGTTTACCCAAATGAAAACTGGTGTAATTCGGTATAAGCAAAATTTCATATTTAATAAAGAGGAAATCTACCTGAATTCTCTTTTCTCCTGACTCCTAGATTAACCATCTAATTACACGAATGCTAATTTGATATTACTTACCTTTTTGACAAAGATAAACTCCTTCTTCCTGATTAGCAGACTCCGAATAATTCAATATATTTATCCCATAACTACTGAGGATTTCTTGCAGTTTTGTAGTGGTATAACGGTAGGAGAAAAACAAGCCAATTTTATCCCCACTTTTCCACTCTATCAATTCGTCATCCAATTTAAAACTCACATCATTATTCAATTCAAAATCAGCATTAACTCTTTTCAAATTAGGATTTTCCTCATCATCTTTAATCCCAAACTGGATATTCCCATTTTCGTGATTAACTCCCACATCTTCCAATACAGTAATCAGCCAATCTTTAGTTAATTCATTATCATATTGTGGCAGAATTTTTTCAATACCTTGAACATAATCAGAACCAGGTGCTAAATTTGCACTTAATAGTAATAAATCTCCCTCATTCAAAAAATTATTTAAAGTTGGGAAAATTTGCTGGGGATAAAAATTAGGAATCATACCAAAAAACGTAATAATTCTTCTTTCTTGCTCATCCCTTTTCTGAATCTGAAACATTAAATCATCAGCATGGAGTAAATCACAAACAATTGGTTGTACAGATAATTCAGTTAAAGAACTCCTAGCTTTTTGAGCCGAAATTATTGCCAGAGATAAACTAACATCTAGAGGATAATAAATTAACTCTCGCCGTTGATTAGATAAGTACGACAATAACAAACTGTCTTTAGTTCCACCTCCAGAACCTAATCCAATTAACTGTATACTAGAAAATTTATCTAAGGTTTCGGCTGTTTTTTGGAAACATTTTTCATAGGTATTAATAGCATCTCGATCGTTTCGAGAAGGAGAATATTCTTGGTGAATTTTTAACCATTTTTGACTTTGCTTGACACTATCATAATGAAATTTATGATTAATTTGCTTCCCAGAAAAACTGACTAAATAATCTTGATAAACTTGGTCAGGAAATTGACTAGGATGCACAAATACTTGTTCAAATTTTGCCGACATAATAATTCTAGATAATTTGATTTGGAATAGGCTAATTGTAGGGGCGAATGGCCATTCGCCCCTACATTCCTGCTGTGACTATGTTTGAGAAGAGCGAGAATGCCCGCGCCAGTAGTGGCGACTGCTATAAGTCCTATTTTAAGGTATGGTTCAAAGTAGCTAATTTTAGCTATCTGTAGCAAATGTGTTATTCACAAAAAAAAAGCTATTTCCGCAGCATTCCGTAACAGAAATGCTTAAAGCTATAATACTAATTTTTGCGAGTATTAGTATATAATNATCAACCGCAATACCTAGATTTTTTCCATCTAGCATAGTTTCTTGTTCTGAAACTTCTCCCTGTTCTTCTGGTAGAGAAGTGAAAGGAAAAACTATGCCGAAAAGAAAAGTAAGCACATTTTACCAGGCAAAAGTATCACTTATACTAAAAAGTTAAAGTTTAGAGGATTAAAAAAATGGAAAACTAGAAACAACATAAGTTAAATAACGATAAAGTCAAGCAACTTTTTATGAAGGGTGTTAACATTTATTTTCAGGATTACCACTAACTTTAGTATGTGAAGTCTCTCCCGTTAAATCAAAGATTATAACGGGAGCTTCTAAAACAGAGATAATTGAACCCAAGTTTCAAAAGTTTCTTGCTTCTCAGGCTGACCAACGTCTAAGCCTCCACAAGCAGGCCAGATGATACCCACCTCGCTTAATGCTTTATTTAATATGTTCTTTGCTGCATTCTCATCTCTATNAAGCCTCCACAAGCAGGCCAGATGATACCCACCTCGCTTAATGCTTTATTTAATATGTTCTTTGCTGCATTCTCATCTCTATCTAAAACTATTCCACATTTAGGACAAGAGTGAGTTCTAACTGACAAAGTTTTAGGTACTTTATGACCACAATTTGAACAATTTTGTGATGTATTGTGAGGAGTGACTTTGACTACATGAACACCGCGTTTGACCGCCACTGCATTCAACTTTTCAATAAAAGCACCCCAGGCTACATCATAGATTGATTTTGATAGTTTACTATTTTTAGCTAAACCTTTTATATTGAGGTCTTCAACAGCAATTAAATCATATTCTTTAACTAATTTATGAGAAGTTTTATAATGAAAATCTTCTCTTTGCCTAGCAATATGTTGATGCAATTTAGCTATTCTATTTTGAGCCTTTTTCCAGTTATTAGAACCAATTTCTTTTCTATCTGCTTGACCTTGCTTTCTGGCTAAATTCGATTGTGCTTTTCTATAAAAATTTGGAACAGGAACAGTTTCTCCAGTATTAGTAGTTAAAAACTCTTTTAATCCTACATCAATACCTACAGCAGTTTTGATATTATCTGTAGGAATTAGACTAGGAATTGACTTGTCTTCTAAGCTGAAACTTACATAATAACCATCAGCTTTTTTAGTTATAGTTGCAGTCTTAATAACAAATCCATCTGGAATTGGTCGATGAACTATAACTGGAATAGTACCAAATCTGCTAATACTAATTTGCTTCCCATCAAACTTAATTGCAGCTTTAGGATGATTCACCCTACTAAAACTTAATGACCTTAATTTGCCAGACTTCTTAAATCTTGGTCTACCAAATCTCTTGCCTGTTTGATCTGGAACTAACCAACGTTTCCAAGCTTTATCAAGTCTTTGTAAGTTAATTTGTTGAACTTCCGAATATATCTCTTTGTATTCTGGAAAGAGAATTTTTGTTTGTTTAAGTGCTGATTGTTGAAAATAATAATCAGGCTTGCTAGGAATCTCGCCGATAGGACATGACACTATTGAGCATCGGTCTAATTGACACCTGGTTCTATTTAACCAGTCTAGTCTTTGACCATTAGCGNGAATCTCGCCGATAGGACATGACACTATTGAGCATCGGTCTAATTGACACCTGGTTCTATTTAACCAGTCTAGTCTTTGACCATTAGCGTAATTCCAATGCCTCCTGAGCAACTCTAGCCAATAATCAATTTTGACTGACTGTTCAGAAGTGGGCTTGATTTTATAGCAATAAGTAATTATCATATTTTGATTGTACATTTACTGCTATGTTATGTCAAGCAACTATAACAAAGGTTTTAGGTCTGTTTATTCTCTTACTGTTCATATAGTATTTGTCACCAAGTACCGAAAAAAGGTAATTACCTCTGAAATACTCCCGCAGTTACATAAAATATTTGATGAAACCTGCCAAAAGTGGGAATGTGAGTTAGTAGAGTTTAATGGTGAAGTTGACCATGTACATTTGTTAATCACATTTAACCCAAAAGTTCAACTGAGCAAATTTATAGCCAATCTCAAGACTGTTTCGAGTAGATTAATCCGGAGAGACTTTGCTGATTACTTAGCTAGGTTTTACCGGAAACCTGTATTGTGGACTGGTTCTTATTTTGTTGCTAGCTGCGGAGGTGTAACTATTGAGCAATTAAAGCAATATGTTGAACATCAATCGACACCTACATAACCTCGCTGTCGGCAATTCCCCTCCCGTTAAATCGGAGATTATAACGGGAGACCCCTTGCCGAATCAAGTTGGGTTTATCATTTTGGAAATTAATCCAGGTTGTAATTTAGTCAGAGAAATCTAATGAATACTTAGGGATATTTTCCCTATCCCTTTTCATCTGCATACCAAAGCGGAATGGAGTTTTATCGCCAGTTCATGCAACAAAGCCATAGAAAATTTAGTGCCGATATAATGTTTGAAATTTAGGGAGTAGAAATAGGTTGTAATAAAATGCCTAGGAAACAATTAGCATCAAGGGTGAATATTTATAATTTATATAATGATTATGCAACCCCAAATTAAAATATATAAATTTAAGACGTCATGTACCGTGAAGACTTACCAATTTATACTCAAATTGTTGAAGAGTTACGCCAAAATATTCAGCAAGGAGTTTATCAACTAGGAGACAAGTTACCGACTGAAGCTCAACTCAGCGAATATTTTGATGTTAACCGTCATACTTTGCGCCGGGCGATCGCTATTTTGAAAAGTGAAGGGTTGCTGAGAGTAGATCAAGGTCGTGGAACTTTTGTTGTGGGTAAACCTATTCAATATGTTATTGGTAAACGGGTACGCTACAATAAAACTCTCATTGCTCAAGGCCAAAAACCTAATTTTCAATTGCTACAAGTAGTTGAAATATCTGCTAATGTTACTATTGCCCAAAAACTAGAAATAGAAGTAGGTGCTGCTGTAGCTTTAATTGAACGTTTAGCTTTTGCAGATGAGCAACCCCTTAGCATTTGTAGTAGTTATTTTCCTTTAGATCGTTTTCCAGAAATAATAGAGGAGGAAGGAATCCAATTTTTGCAACAGAAAGGTTCAATTTCTCAATTGTTAAGGGAGCTATATAATTGCGACCATATTCGTCATAGAACTCATGTTTATGCTCGTATAGTTGAACATAAAGATGCTTCTGTTTTGGAAGTTCCTCTTAATCACCCTATTTTATTAGCGGAGTCGATAAATGTAGATGGGGATGGCAAGATTATTGAATATGGGATGACAAGATTTAGAGGCGACAGGATGGAATTAGTATTTGAAAATTAATAGAGTTGTTGGGAAATAACTTAGATTACAAAAAAAATAAAATGAAAACAGATATATTTAGTTAGTGATTTTATTAT
>NZ_LGSU01001061.1 GCF_002260545.1 Hydrocoleum sp. CS-953
ACCTCAACCTGTGGCACCTGCATCGGTCAATCCCATTATACCGCGACCTCAACCAATGTTAACAAATGTTCCACCTCAACCTGTGGCACCTGCACCAGTCAATCCTATCAGACCGCGACCCCAACCAATGTTAACAAATGTTCCACCTCAACCTGTTGCACCTGCACCAGTCAATCCCATTATACCGCGACCCCAACCAATGTTAACAAATGTTCCACCTCAACCTGTTGCACCTGCACCAGTCAATCCTATCAGACTCAGACCGCGACCTCAACCAATGTTAACAAATGTTCCACCTCAACCTGTTGCACCTACATCGGTCAATCCCATTATACCGCGACCTCAACCTACGATCAAAAATCCCCATCCTGTTCCACCTGCATCGCAACCAATAGTGAAAAATCCTGATCTTGTAAGACCCACACCAAAACTACAACCGACGAGCGCAAATCCTCATCTCATACCAATCACAACCCAACCAATAGTACAAAATCCTCATAATTCTATGCCATCTGCAACAAAATTACCATCAATAAGGGAATAGAAAACAGGGAAATAGATGCCATAATAGGGATGTTCCATGAAACATCCCTACAACAATATTTTATTATATGAGCTTCTTATTCTTGAGTAATTTTAATTACATAAGGATAATATTTATTTCTTTGGTAAGAACCTATCCAAATTTCATAAGTACCTGAAAACCATTGACCGATAATTCCTGGATTTTTTCCTTCAAAGTCATCATTACACCAACTACCTCCAGGACCTCTAATGACTAAAGTTGTATCTTCACTACTTTTAACCTCAAGTTTCAGAGATTCAAAAAAGCCATTTAAAATTATTCTATGATCTGGTTCTTTATCAATAAAACCTACACATGGTCCTGTTACAGTGTTTTCTCTGCCTGTTGTTTCTTTCGCAGATATAGGTCCTCCACTTAACCCTCTAATAATCATTCGGTTTTGAGGAGATTTTGGATAGAGGTTGACATCTTCAAATATAGGTGTCAATTGTAAATCTTGGGATAAAACTGGGGTGGTTTTCTGCATCCCTGCTAATGAAAACAATACTCCTAAAAATAATATCGTTTTTTTAAGTTGATTTCTATTCATTGAGAGTGCTGTTTTCCGATAATAAAGTCATTGCAGTTATCAGTTATCAGTTATCAGTTATCAGCACCTCGCACCTTTTGCCAGAGGCTTGAAATACTGAAGTTGATTTTTTTCATCCCCTTGTAAAGCAACAGCTCGTGGCACAGTCAAGGGGAGGCTTGAGAGCTTATTTTATGGTCAAAAAACTTATAGGGGGAATGTGAATCATAAATTTTGCTGTTTCACTTTAATATGTTTGATTCCCCCTTTCTTTTTGAGTATGTAAAACTCTTATTTAAGATTGCTTACCAACAATTTCTGCTTTGATATCTTCAATTTTATCTAATAATTCTTGCCGATTAGATTTTCGCAGCAAATAACGGTAAACAAACCAAACTGCATATCCCATCCCAATAAATTCAAAGCTAACTGATAGAATAGGAATTCCTTGTAACGTTTGCAGAAAACTCACAATTAACGTCAAAGTTAATATTGCTAAGGTCAGCGAACCAACTACTTTAAGCTGACTTTGATATTCTTGATAGAATTGATTAATGTAGTCAGGAAAGTTAGAAAAGATATTGATCAATTGTTCTTTAATTTTATTGAATTGTTCAATATCAATGGGTTTGTTGGTTACTGTGTCTACAGGTTTTTGGTCATCTAAGATGGGAGTTTCAACCTGAGCAGCAACTTTTTGTTCTATGGTTTCTGCACCAGTTGTCGGAGTTGTTGGTGTTGCTGATGTTGAGACTTTACTCTCTTTTTCTACCTTTGGTTCACTTGGAGTCTTACCTGCTGCACCAGTTGTCGGAGTTGTTGGTGTTGCTGGTGTTGATACTTTACTCTCTTTTTCTACCTTTGGTTCAGTTGGAGTCTTAGCTACTGCACCAGTTGTCGGAGTTGTCGGAGTTACTGGTGTTGATACTTTACTCTCTTTTTCTACCTTTGGTTCAGTTGGAGTCTTAGCTACTGCACCAGTTGTCGGAGTTGTTGGTGTTGCTGGTGTTGATACTTTACTCTCTTTTTCTACCTTTGGTTCACTTGGAGTCTTACCTGCTGCACCAGTTGTTGGAGTTCCTAATGATGGTGATGCTGAGATTTTCCTCTCTTTTTCTACCTTTGGTTCAGTTGAAGTCTTAGCTGCTGCACCAGTAGTTGGAGTTGTCTGAGTTGTCTGAGTTGAGACTTTACTCTCTTTTGCTACCTTTGGTTCAGTTGGAGTCTTAGATGCTGTACCAGTAGTTGGAGTTGTTGGAGTTGTCTGAGTTGAGACTTTACTCTCTTTTTCTACCTTTGGTTCAGTTGAAGTCTTAGATGNTGCTGTACCAGTAGTTGGAGTTGTTGGAGTTGTCTGAGTTGAGACTTTACTCTCTTTTTCTACCTTTGGTTCAGTTGAAGTCTTAGATGCTGTACCAGTAGTTGGAGTTGTCTGAGTTACTGGTGTTGAGACTTTACTCTCTTTTTCTACCTTTGGTTCTGTTGGAGTCTTAGATGCTGTACCAGTAGTTGGAGTTGTTGGAGTTGTCTGAGTTGAGACTTTACTCTCTTTTGCTACCTTTGGTTCTGCTGGAGTCTTACCTGCTGCACCAGTAGTTGGAGTTACTGGTGTGGAAACTTTACTCTCTTTTTCTACCTTTGGTTCTGCTGGAGTCTTAGATGCTGTACCAGTAGTTGGAGTTTTCGGAGTAGTTGGAGTTACTGGTGTGGAAACTTTACTCTCTTTTTCTACCTTTGGTTCAGTTGAAGTCTTAGCTGCTGTACCAGTAGTTGGAGTTTTCGGAGTTACTGGTGTTGAAATTTTTGTCTCTTTGTTCTCTGTTACTTGTTTTTGTTCAGGTGGTTTTGTTGTCTTAGTTTCTTCTTTTGATAAAGCAGGAGATTTTGCAACTGCTGTTTCTACCACACCACTAACTTCACTCTTATTAGGAGTAGTTTCTACTTTCTTAGTTTCCTCAATTTCCTGACCTAAAGATTTTTTGAACCGTAATACATCAAAACCCTTTTGATGCAGCAGTAACCACGACTGAATTAAATCTGGTCCTTGCATAGCACCTGTTAAGGATGCTCTTAGCGATCGCATCACAATCCCTTTCTTAACCTTAACCTTCTGAGTAACTTTTTTAATAGTTTGCTGTGCATCATTCGCTCCTAGAGGTACATCAGCATTTATCATTTCTAGAAGAGAATTAATAGATTTAACAGAATCTTCATTCTGCATTTGCTTTGTTGCTGCTTCATCTAGTTCTACAGTAGGAGAGAAGAATAACTTACTCATTTCCACTGCATCTGTCAGACGAGTCAAACTAGGTCCTATTAATGCTGTTAGTTGTTCTAACCAAGAGCGATCGCCTTTAGGATCTAATTCATACCCTGCTTTTTGCCAGATGGGAATTAATTTATCTGTCAGTTGTTCTACTGGTAAATTATGTAAATATTGACTGTTTATCCAATCCAACTTATCCCAGTCAAACTTAGCTCCTGCTTTATTCACCCTGGCAAAACTAAACTTTTCTCCTGCTTCTGTTAGGGTAAATATTTCTTGCGTTGCATCTGGAGGTGTCCACCCAAGCAAACACATATAATTTGCTAGTGCTTCGGGAGTAAAACCCAATTCTTGAAAATCAGAAATTGAAGTTACTCCATCCCGTTTTGACAATTTTCGTCCTTCTTTATTCAGAATTAAAGGTGTATGACCAAATTCTGGCATTTTCCCTTCTAAAGCTTCATAAAGTAATATTTGTTTAGCTGTATTAGCAATATGGTCTTCACCCCGAATCACATGGGTAATTTTCATATCCATATCATCTACTACCACTGCCATATTGTAGAGGGGTTGTCCTACTTTCCCTCCTCCTGCAGCACGGGAAATGACCATATCTCCACCTAAGTCACTTCCTTTCCAAGTTANTGGTCTTCACCCCGAATCACATGGGTAATTTTCATATCCATATCATCTACTACCACTGCCATATTGTAGAGGGGTTGTCCTACTTTCCCTCCTCCTGCAGCACGGGAAATGACCATATCTCCACCTAAGTCACTTCCTTTCCAAGTTACTTTCCCCCGGACCATATCATTCCAGGTAATTATCCGGTCATCATCTATTTTGAAGCGAATTACAGCTTGCCTTCCTTCTGCTTCAAAAGCTGCTTGTTGTTTTGCCGTGAGGTTGCGGTGACGGTTGTCGTAGCGGGGTGCTTCTTTTCTGGCTTTCTGAGCTTCCCGCATTTCCTCTAGTTCTGCTGCTGTACAATAACAGCGATAGGCTAATCCTTTGTCTAGTAAATCTTGAGTTGCTTTCTGGTATAGTTCTAGACGTTGGGACTGATAAGATGGTCCTTCATCCCACTCTAATCCTAACCAAGTTAGTCCCTCTGTAATATTTTTAGTATATTCTGGACGGGAGCGCTCTAAATCTGTATCTTCTATTCTGAGGATAAATTTTCCTTTCTGGTTTTTTGCAAATAACCAGTTAAATACAGCAGTTCTGGCTGTACCGATATGTAAATTTCCTGTTGGGCTTGGGGCCAAACGAACTCTAACACTCATATCAATTTCTATTTTAGTTTTTTGTTTTTAGATTTTATTCTACTTCTGGTTAAATCTGAGAAGATATTTATATTTACCAGAGTGATGTAAAAATCTCTAATTTTGATACTGACTTGATTTCCTACTTTTACCATAAAAATTAGGCATTCATCAAACAGTAATATTGATGAGATTTGTTATGAGTGTTAAGTTATCTATTGTACGGGACTGACGGGGCTCGAACCCGCAACTTCTGCCGTGACAGGGCAGTGCTCTAACCAATTGAACTACAGTCCCTTGTTTTTCAAGCCATATATTATTATGGCGCGTTCTATTTTATTTGTCAAGCATTTCTCTAATTTTTTTTTGAATCTTTCTGTTCGTTTTAGCCAAAACTTTTACTATATAAGGCTTTAAGAGTTTCATTTTTTTTGATTTAGGATTAGAAGATAAATCTTTCCATACTTTTTCTTTCACTTTTGACTTTTGATTTTTGATTTTGAAGGCTAGAGATTAGTGCTGAAAATGAGAACCTGAGTCACTTGTAGGTGGTTAAAATTATTATCACTGACTAAGATGAGCGATCGCCGACCATCTGCCAAGATTGGGCCAAAGGTCATTCCTTCAATATTGTCTGAAATTAATTCTAGATTGCTGAAATCTAACAGTAATTCTTTTTGTACGGGAGAAATATTAGTAAGTTTACTGTTTAAACTATTAATTTGTTGAATATTATCTGCCTCTGACAAATCAACTTGAAATAGTTTAATCACATTTCCAGTGTCTAAAGAAAAAGACCTTTCTAGACTTAAAAGATGAGTATCATCTAAGGCTATTAGTTCTACTAAACCATTAGTTTTCAAACCACCTAAACTATTAGATGTAGAAGTAATAGGTTCTGTGATATATAGAAATTCTTTTTCTGGCTGACCTTTAATTAAATCATACTTTAAGATTCGACAAGGACTACCAGTAGAAATATTTGCTGCTGCCCCATCTTGAACTAAAGCATTTTCTGTGGCAGTGAAGAGATATTTTTGGCTAGGAGTAATAGTTAAATTTTCCAATGCCATATTATTTCTAATTCCACTGTCAGCTTGTATAAGAAACTTTTCCGGAATTGGCAAATTTCGTAGTTGTTTACCTGCCAAAGAAAATTTTCTAATAAATGGTTGTATTTGACGTTCTCTATCTCCTTCAGAAGAGATCAATAAATTAGTTCCAGTAAAAGTAATTCCTTCTGGATCAAGAGTCAAAGGAGGAAATGATTTACCTGTTTCATTTAATAAAGTTGTGACATCTATAAAAGTTACAGTTTCCTCTGAAATTTTATCTGCCTCTAGGTCAATTTTTAGAGTATAAAATCTGGCTGGTGCTTTACTACTACGGTCATCAGAAATTGCGTAATAAATTTGTTGATCTGGATTATAAGTTATGCCAGAAAGTCCGCCTACTTCTGTATTTTTAAATGTTAAACCTGTGGGAAAATTTACCTCTCCTAAAAAAGTGATTTGAGGAATAGTTGCTTGAGTCATTGACTTAATAACTATGGCTGTAATTCCCAGAATAACTAAACAAGTAACGAAGGTGAAAATCAACGATATAAATATTTGATTTTTTTTCTTGTTCATATTTCCTAATTATTATAGTAATCGTAAATTATTTGTGAAAAAAATGTAGGGGTTTGGTCTCCCAACCCATTGCTATAGTTTTTCGGCGTTGTTTTTGGTAGCGTCTAGCAACATCTTGGGATTTTACTATAGCATCCCAGGCTTGTTCTGTAAATTTGCTTGGGTCAGTTGGCTGCATGGA
>NZ_LGSU01001062.1 GCF_002260545.1 Hydrocoleum sp. CS-953
GTTGTATATTGTTAATGATTCATAATTTATATCTATTCCTATACAAAAAATCTCTAGTGAATTTGTAAATTGTTTACTTTCTCGTAAAGAAATAATTCTTTCTAAAAAAGCTATTGTTGCAGCTCCAGCTCCACATCCAACATCAATTAAAAGTATATGCTGATTTGTATTTATCCAATCCAATAATTTTTCAGAAGTTACGATATTTTCCAGAGTATAAATTACTTTAAAATAGTGTCCAGGGAAAAAAACATTATATTGAGCAGCAGCACTTTCAAGTGTTTTTACTGGCAATAATTCTCTTGCTTGTTCGTGCGAAATATTTTTGTAACCTTTAGCTTCTGTTTGATCTGCCAACCACTTATGTACAGCACTATAAGCAGATTGAATGTCAGGGTGAAAATAATAATCTGGCATTAGTTGATGTTGAATTCAATTAAAGATTATAATTAGGAACTATTATATATTTACCAAGTAAAATAAGCCAAATGAAAATTATAAGTGCAAGTCGTAGAACCGATATTCCAGCTTTCTACAGTCAATGGTTTCTCAATCAAATTAAAGCAGGTTTTTGCCATAGACTTAACCCATATAACTATCAAGTTTATCGAGTCTCTTTACAACCAGAAGATTGTCTAGCCATAACATTTTGGACTCGTAATCCTCAGCCATTACTACCACACCTTGATTTTCTCACTAATCAAGGATATGTTTACTATTTCCATTTCAGTATTAATGGATATCCTCAAACAATAGAAACAAATAACCCACCCCTTCAAAAATCAATAGAAACTTTTCAAAAGCTATCTCAAAAACTTTCACCTAATCAAATTCAGTGGCGATATGACCCGATTTTACTTAGCAACATAACACCCTTTTCTTATCACTTAGAAAAATTTGAATTTCTCAGTCAACAACTAGAAGGTTATACAAAACGTTGCTATTTCTCCTTTGTTAATTTTTACGATAAAACAGAGCGTAATTTAGGTAAAGTTGCTGTAGAAAATAACATCAAATTTCAGTATCCTTCTCTAGAAGAAAAACAACAACTTACTAAACAACTCCGAGATATTGCTAAAGTAAGAGATATTAAATTATATTCCTGTTGTGATGATGCTTTAATAAGTGAAGGTGTTGAAAAAGCTCATTGTATTGATATGGATATTATCAAAATGTTGCGACCTAATTTTAAAACTCACCTAAAAGCAGCACCTACTAGAGAAGAATGTGGTTGTGTAGAGTCAATTGATATTGGTATGTATGATACTTGTGGTTTTGGTTGTCAATATTGCTATGGGACTAAAAGTAGGAATATTGCTTTAAAACAAATGAGAGAAAATAATCCTAACGATACCCTTTTATGGAGACCTGAAAAATTGAAAGATATTGACCTTAATTTAAAAGAGGCAAATAAAAAAGGGAAAAAATTTGTAGATTCATCGCCTGAATATATTCAAGGCAAACTTTTCTAAGAATGATTTTAAGTTCACTAAACTAACTTTAATAAATCTAATTTATCAAAATAACAATATTAGAATAAGAATTTCAGCGCACTTGTCAAATAAACTAAGGTAAAGTTTACCTTTGACTATTAAACCAGTTTCAACAATAGCTTGTCTCCAATTGATTTCTAAACTTGATTACTTTCCAATTTTTTCCTAAATATCTTCCTGTTTTTGTGGAAAAGGATAATTAGGAGTATGAGAATTTCCTCGTTTAATCAATCCTTTTATAGCATCATCATTCTCTCGATGAGCTAAAATATAAGACCTCAGTTGTTGGTGTGTTATTTTATTCAAGTCAGGTTTAGTCATCATTAAATCTCCATTGACTTCTAACTTCAGCGTTAGACATCTCCGGAAAATAAATAAACCTTTGAGTTAGATCAGCTCAAGAAAGAAAAAGTCACCATAAAAAATCCTTTTTCATGCCTTTTTCGTGAAAATATTTTGCCTGTTCCCCGTTCCCTGTTCCCTGTTCCCTACTCCTCCAAAAAATCTATATCTTTTTTACGCCTAGGTCTATTATATTGTGATTAATAAATGCAACCTAAAATTTAATCTAAATCTGCATTCTGTGAAGCTCCAAAAAAATCAGCAAAAAAGACAATTTCTTCTTGCATCCGCAAAAAAATTATGGTAGTATGTAATTATTGGGGTTTACTCGTCTATACACATGATTTTTTATTCAACAAACATATCTATTGATATTATGTTGCTTAAGGACTGCTCAAACTAAAGTTGTGAAAGGGTACTTATAAATCCTTCACCACACACAATTTTAGATTTATCAGTCCAATAAGCATATAAAATTTTTATTCAAGTGTATCTTTAGAAGCCAAACATAAACGGAACTTACCTTTTTTTTGCTTGCTCTAAACACTACATATCTATAACGTTATAGTTTCTCAATACTATATGTAGTTACCCTGCCTAAATCCTGTGATCAATTAATTAAGCCGACTCCGGTTTAGGCAAAGACGAAGGATGCAACAACAACTCAGCAGTCGATCGCTTCTCCACCATCTCCTTAGTAATAGTACAACGAGTCACATCCTTCCGAGACGGTAACTCATACATCACATCCAACATCAACTCCTCAACAATACCCCGCAACGCCCGCGCCCCAGTTTTTCTCCTAAACGCCTCCTTAGCGATCGCCCGTATAGCATCCTCCTCAAACTCCAACTTCACATTATCCATCCGCAATAACTTTTGATACTGCTTCACCAGAGCATTTTGAGGTTCCGTCAAAATAGCCATCAAAGTATCCTCATCCAGAGGTTCAACCACAGCCACCATAGGTATTCGTCCAATCAACTCTGGA
This sequence comes from Hydrocoleum sp. CS-953, assembly GCF_002260545.1. Lineage (GTDB taxonomy): Bacteria > Cyanobacteriota > Cyanobacteriia > Cyanobacteriales > Microcoleaceae > Trichodesmium. The sequence goes on from NZ_LGSU01001062.1 coordinate 2,827, forward strand.
ATCAAACCAAACTTAACCAAATCATTCGGTTCCATTTCCTTCATTAAATCTATAGCCTTTTTCTCCTTAACCTGATGACTTTCTCCACTCTGTTGAATAAAACCCATTGACTTTTTACCACTTCTCTGCTCTACTATCTTCTCCAAACCAACAAAAGCCCCACCACAGATAAATAAAATGTTACTCGTATCAATTTGAATACAATCTTGATAGGGATGTTTCCGACCACCTTGTGGAGGAACATTAGCCACAGTTCCCTCCAACATCTTTAACAAAGCTTGCTGTACACCCTCCCCAGAAACATCTCTTGTTATAGAAGGGTTCTCACTCTTACGAGCTATCTTATCAATCTCATCAATATATATAATTCCTCGTTGTGCCTCATCCACTTCTAAATCTGCCACTTGCAAAAGTCGCAGCAAAATATTCTCCACATCCTCCCCAACATATCCAGCTTCAGTTAAAGTCGTCGCATCTGCCACAGCAAAAGGCACATCCAATAATTCAGCCAAAGTTTGAGCCAATAAAGTCTTACCACAACCAGTTGGCCCAATCAACAAAATATTAGACTTTTGTAATTCCACCTCATCTTGAGAGGACTTGCCACTTTTTTTCGCCTCGACAAAACTCAAACGTTTATAGTGGTTATAAACTGCCACAGATAAAACCTTCTTACCTTCCTCCTGACCAATAACATGAGCATCGAGATAATTCTTAATCTCCCTAGGCTTAGGTATTTGATTAACAGATAATCTCTTAGCAGCAGTCCCTCGTTTTTGAGGTGAAGGTGCTGGACGTGGCATTGCTGGTTGTGCCCCTGTAGCATTGGAGTCAAAAAGCTCCTCATCTAAAATCTCATTGCACAACTCTACACATTCATCACAGATATAAACTCCTGGTCCAGCTATCAATTTCCGGACCTGTTCCTGAGACTTGCCACAAAATGAACATTTTAGATGGGAGTCGTATTTAGACATAACTGCCTCTTCTTACATTGCAGGGACAGACTCTCCTGGTACAGGAAGATTCTGTCTTGTAATAACTTGATCTATCAGGCCATAATTTTTAGCCTCTTCTGCGGACATAAAAAAGTCACGCTCTGTATCAATCTCTATTGTTTCTAGAGGTTTACCTGTATGTTCTGCTAACAATTCATTTAGCTTACGTTTATGATAAAGGATTTCCTTAGCTTGAATCTCAATATCTACAGCTTGACCCTGGGCACCACCTAAAGGCTGGTGAATCATAATTCTCGAACTAGGGAGAGACATTCTCTTACCTTTTGCCCCACCAGATAGAAGAAAAGCGCCCATGCTTGCCGCTAAACCATAACAAATTGTAACTACATCAGGTCTTACCTGTTGCATTGTATCGTATATAGCCATTCCAGCGGTAACTGAGCCTCCAGGAGAGTTGATATATAGTTGAATATCTTTTTCTGGGTCTTCAGCATCCAGGAATAACATTTGGGCTGTGATAGTATTTGCCAAATTGTCATCTACTTGAGTTCCAAGAAAAATTATTCTTTCTCGGAGCAGTCGTGAGTAGAGGTCAAAAGCTCTTTCTCCCATCCCAGATTGTTCGACCACCATTGGTACAATATTACTAGGACCAGAGTAGACTTGTAACTTGTTATAACTACTAACTAAATTATCAGAATATTTGGATATAACCATTATACACTGGTTTATTTATCAATTTTATATTTTAGGCTTCAGTAGATTCTGAAGCTAAATAATATTATGCCGTACCTTGACTAATCTTGGTAGTCCGGTTATCCGGACTATTGCCAATTTACTCTTCTTCCTCCTGAGATTTTTCTCCAGTAGCTACTTGTTCTGCCTCTACTTCTACAATAGTTTCACTAGCTTGAGGTGTTTCTGCCTCAACCTGAGTTTCTACTTCTGTAGTTTGAGGTATTTCTGACCCTGTGTCTAAAGTTCCTTCAGGGACTAATTCCACAGTCCCATTTTCTTCTAAAAATTTAATAGTTTTTTCTTTCAACAGGTCTTCGGTCACAACTTGTCTTAACCTATCTGGATCGACATCCTTTCCTTTGAGCTGTTCCATTACCTTAACTGACTCTGCTGCTATTTCTTCTTCCTCCACCGTAATAGACTCTTTTTTGGCCACTGTAGCTATGGCCAAATCTCTTCTCAACCGTTCAATTGCTTCAGGTCGCGATCGCTCTTGCATTTCCGGCAATTTATCGCTACTGAATAATTCTTTAACATCTATTCCATATTGGCTCAACTCCATGGCACTTTGGGCTAACATTTGTTGAACTTCATTTTTAATCAATGTTTCTGGAATTTCTACTTCTATATGAGTCACCAGCTCATTTACTATTGCTAGTTCCTTATTTTGTTTTGTTTGATCCTCTTTTTCTTTAGTAAATTTTTTCTCCAAGAACTCCCGTAATTCTGCTATTGTTTCAAACTCACTAATTTCTTGAGCCAAATCATCATCTAATTCTGGTAATTCCTTTTCTTTAAGTTCTTTCAAAGTTACAGTAAATACTGCAGGCTTACCTGCTAAATCTGTCTCACTATATTCTGCCGGAAACTGTGCAGAAATTTCCTTTGTTTCCTCTGGGTTCATTCCCACTATTCCCTCAATAAAGCCCGGAATAAATTGTCCTTCTTTTAAATCCATTTGGAAATCTTGAGCCTTACCACCTGGGACTTCTTTTGGTTCTTCCCCCTCTGTTTCCGATGGAATTACACCAACAAAATCCACTATAGCCACATCTCCCAACTGAGCAGCTCTTCCTTCTACAGGAATTAATGTTGCCATTTGAGAGCGACGTTCTTCCAGAAACTCATCAACTTGGGCAGGGTCATACTTAGCTTCTTCCGCCTTAACCACTAATCCTTTATAGTTGTCAACTTTAGCCTCTGGCTCTACATCTACCTTAGCCGAGAAAGCCATTTCTTGTCCTGGTTCAAAATCTTTTACCAGCTCTTCAAACTGTGTTTTAAGTTCAAATTGGCCTATTGCATTTATTTGCTCTTGTTCCCTTGCTTTTTCTAAGCAATTATTGATTAAGTCATCTAAGGCCATTGCCTTGATATAATCTTTTCCTAGCCTTTGGATCAATATGTTTCGAGGTACTTTGCCTTTTCTGAACCCAGGAATATTGGCCGAACGGGTATATTTCTGAATTACCTGCTCATAGGCATTCTTGGACATTTCTGGTGTAATCTCAATTTCTAGACCTATTTGGCTAGCTGGCAGTCTTTCCTGGGTAACTTTCATCGGCTTGTCTAATTTAGTCAGTATTTATAGGTTATGATTCTCTTAAGGTATATAAATATTCCTTAACTTGGGAAACTTGAGTATTTCCATAATTTCTAACACTTAGTCTGTGTAGATTACTATATTATCCCTCTATCACGGTCAGTAATAGCTTAACTTTAGGACTTTTTTAAGTTTATTGTTATTTACTGGTTCTTGGTAAACTAGAACTAAGTTGAGATTTTACATAGAAGCAACATCAAATATTTTAGGATTTTTCGGAGGCCTTTTTATGTCTCGACGTTCCCAGGGTTACTTCTGGGGGTATACGTTCTCAATTCTATAGAAGGTGCAATTAGTCGAGCTATTCTGGGAGCT
>NZ_LGSU01001063.1 GCF_002260545.1 Hydrocoleum sp. CS-953
AAAGTTTAGTTGAATAAAAAGTCATGCATATAGGCGAGTAAACCCCACCAGTTTTTATGATATCAGAATTTTTGCGGGAATGCAACCGAAAATCCTTCGATGCGCAAATTTTTTTCACGAGCTTCATAAAATGAAAATATTTGTAGTTTTCCATTTAGGAGGGATGGATGGAAAGATTTGATGAGGGAAAAAATTTGCTGGTTATCTAGATTATTGATGGATGAGAAAACAATTTAATTTTGAGAAATTAGAATTTTTGAGGGTAGGAGAGATAGCCAGAAAAATAGTCATTTATTAATTTAACTTATCCTCTAATTACTTCAGGAAATCTAAGGTTAGATTAAGTAGTTATAGTAGCTCGATCTACATCAGCTAGAAAATCTTGACTGTATAATTATAAGAAAGGCAAAAACATCCAAACTTCAGAATACTTACTTAAAGTTAGTCTAGCTATAAAAATTTACTAGCATGAAAAAATATCCAGACTTTACCAACTACGGCTATCAAATTAGTAAAGAATTAGGGCGTAATTTACAAGGCGGGCGAATTACATATTTAGCGAAATCCCTCACTTCAAATCGACAGGTTGTAATTAAGGAATTTAGATTTGCTCTTGCTGATGGAAGTTGGTCAGCTTTTAAAGCTTATCAACGAGAAATTTCAGCTCTCAAACAATTAAAACATTCTCAAATTCCTTGTTATTTAAACTCTTTTGAAACTGAGTCTGGATTTTGTTTAGTAACAGAATATATTCAGGCTCCATCTTTGGCAGAAAGACATATTTTTACTCCTGAAGAAGTTAAACAAATTGCTATTTCAGTTTTAGAAATTTTGGTATATTTGCAAAAAGTTCAACCACCAATAATTCATCGGGATATTAAACCAGAGAATATTTTAGTGGATGAAAAATTACAGGTTTATTTAGTAGATTTTGGTTTGGCAAAATTGCGAGGTGGGGAGTTAGCATTGAGTAGTATTGCAGTAGGAACTCCAGGATTTATGCCACCAGAGGAAATGTTTAATCGACCTTTGAGTAATGCTTCTGATTTATATAGTTTGGGGGCGACTTTAATTTGTTTATTAACAGGAACTAGGAGTGTAGAAGTTGATAGGTTATTGGATGAAGATTATCGGTTTAAGTTTAAAGATTTGGTTCCTAATTTACATTGGCGTTTTGCCAANGAGTAATGCTTCTGATTTATATAGTTTGGGGGCGACTTTAATTTGTTTATTAACAGGAACTAGGAGTGTAGAAGTTGATAGGTTATTGGATGAAGATTATCGGTTTAAGTTTAAAGATTTGGTTCCTAATTTACATTGGCGTTTTGCCAAGTGGTTGACAAAAATGGTGGAAATTCATCCGAAAAGGCGTTATGGAAATGCTGTTTTGGCTTGGCAAGAATTAAAGGAAGTTCCTGTTGTCGGAGATGGGGAAGTTTTTGCTTTTGAGAAGAATAAAATTAAGGTTAAGCAAAAATTTTTTGACCGAGAAATTCCTGTTATTAGAGATGATAAAATATTTGCTTTTCGGGAGGATGACGCTAGGGTTAATCGACAAGTTATTGGTGTTGTGGAAAATGGGGAAATATCTGCTAGTCTTAGAGGAGAAATTAAAGAGAATAAAAAAGTTTTTGGTATTGTGGGGATTCTAGTAGCTATTATTACTATTTTTGGTATTGGTTCGATGATTAGTCTACGAAATAAAGTTTTAGTAAATAAAGTTTCTATTAAGAATACTTTAACAGGTGAAATTCATACTTACAGACCGCCTGAATATGTAGTCAATAACAATGAATATACTAATCTGATGAGCCAGTTTTTTACTAGGAAAACTTTAGACCCAAAAATACCTACTTCCTCAGTGTGTTCTGATAATTCAGACTGTTCTAATTCTAATATAACTAAGCTAAAGACCACAGGGGAATGTATAAAATGTTATTTTAAAGGTGTAAATCTTGAAAGCACTAATCTAGAAAATGCTAATTTACAAGGTGCAGATTTAGAGGGAGCAAATTTACAAAATACTAATTTAAGAAATGCAAAATTAAAACAGACAAATCTCATAAATACATCAATTAATGACCAAACAATATTAAGTGATAAATGGCTTACTGTTTGGCAGATTGTTAATAACAAATATCAGGGTATAAATTTGAAAGGTATTGACTTATCTGGTGGTTTTCTCATAGAAACTAATTTAGAAAATTTTGACTTAGAAAGTGCTAATTTAAAAGATTCAAATCTCCGTGCAAGTAAACTGCTTGGTGCGAATTTACAAAATGCTAACTTGCAGGGTTCACAATTAGGAGGAGCTAATCTCAAAAATGCTAATCTCAAAAATGCTAAATTAGAGCAAGCCAATCTTAGAGGTTCATTAATTAATAATCAAACAATATTAAGTGATAAATGGCGTTTAGTCTGGCAGATTATTAATAACAAATACCAGGGTAATAATTTGAAAGGTGTTGACTTATCTGAAGCTTATTTAGGAGGAGCAATAAATTTACGAAATTTTGATTTAGAAGGTGTTAACTTAAAAGATGCTCATTTAGAAAGCGCTAGGCTAGAGGGTGCAAATTTGAAAAACACTAACTTGCAGAATGGGAAGTTAATATATGCTCATCTAGACAAAGCTAACTTACAGGAAGCTAATTTGAAGAAAGCTGAGTTAAGTTTAGCTAGCTTAAAATACACAAATCTAGAAAATGCTAACCTCAAAAATGCTGATTTAAGATTTGCCAACCTGACTGGAGCAAATATTCAAGGTGCTGATTTTACAGGTGCTAATTTAGAAGGTGCGACTATGCCGGATGGCAGTATATATAATGGCAAAATAGATAATTATCCGGTTTTACTAAAACCTTAAATANCTGATTTAAGATTTGCCAACCTGACTGGAGCAAATATTCAAGGTGCTGATTTTACAGGTGCTAATTTAGAAGGTGCGACTATGCCGGATGGCAGTATATATAATGGCAAAATAGATAATTATCCGGTTTTACTAAAACCTTAAATATTTGTACTTCTTTAAATTGTAATCTTCTACATAAACAAGCAGTGAAAGTTGTTTGTTTTAAGTGGAAAAGTACCTTGTGAATTTTTGCTATAAAGGAAATACTAATCAAATGAAAAAATATCCAGATTTTACCAACTACTCCTATCAAATTAGCAAAGAATTAGGGCGTAATTTACAAGGCGGGCGAATTACATATTTAGCGAAATCTCTCACTTCAAATCGACAGGTTGTAATTAAAAAATTTATCCGAAAATACCTGGATAATTATACCTCTATTTTTGGTAGAAATTTTGATGATTATTTTTGAACCATACCTATTTAAAGGTCTGTATCAATATGACCCAGATTTAGGTTTTCGGGTGAGACCTGATATTAATGGTAATAATCAGTTTGGCTTCAATGACCAAGATTATTCTTTAGAAAAAGATCCTAATAAATTTCGTCTGCTGATTGTGAGTGACTCTTTTAATTGGGCGGGTGGAAAAGAGGGAAATTATACAGCTTTATTAGAGAAAAAGTTTGATAATTTTTATGGTCAAAATCAGGTAGAAGTGATTAATGTTGGCTATCCCGGAACTCATACTGGCGAACAATTAGCAATGTTGAAAAAGTACGGATTAAAATATAATCCAGACTTAGTAGTTTTAGGCTTTTTTGCTGGTAATGATTTTCGGGATGCCGACCCAGAAAGGAAACGAATTATTGTCAATGGCATATATATAGATATAGATAAAAAAGACGAGTTAATTCTTTTTGGTTATCCAATTATTGGTAAGTCTAGATTACTAATGTTTTTACAGCAAAAATATAAAGTTTACCAAGAATTACAAAAGGCTAAACATGATTCTGCTAAGTTGCCAAGTAGTTCTCTAGTTGCTAGTTTAAATTTAGCCTCATCTCCAATTATTGAAAGGGAAAAATCTCCAGGAATTTTATCTCAGAAAGCTTTTCTAAGGGTAGAAAAAAGTCGGCTCAAGTTTTGTAAGATTAAAGATTTACTTGAGGGTAAGCGGGATAAAAATATCAACTATATTTTTCAGAGTATTTTAGAGATGCAACAATTAATAAAATCTCGGAATATTGAATTTGTAGTTGCTATTTATCCTGACGAATATCAAGTTAATGATGAGTTACTAAATGAAATTTTTGCCGAGTACGACGATTTAAAACGAGAGTCTTATAATTTGACTTGTCAGCAAGAAATTTTGACTAAATTTTTAGCAGCTAATGGTATTCCTTATATAGATATGTTAGATAGATTTAAAATCGAACAAAATAATCGTCCTTTATACTTACTGAGGGAACCCCATTGGAATAGTGCCGGAAATTTATTAGCTGCTGATATTTTGTTCGATTATTTAGTTAAAGATATAGATGATTTTTTTAGGGATAATTAGGGCTGGCTGATTAAATATCAAATAATTTACATATAAAGTTTTCAGTATTTTTAGGTCTGGAAAAAGTAACTAGAGTTTGCTGAAAAAGTCTTATGGGTGAGGGTAGGAGTCAGGATGAATGAGGAATTAGCGACGAGACAGGAGGAAGAAGTATCCCTTTATTTTTCAGCTATGAGTCAACTTAAAATCCTAGGTGTTTGAGATACATACAACGAAAAAATTGTACTTTTTCCAGACCTAAAAAGGCACCTTATTTCCTGTCAATGGTTTTAGATTTAATCAGCAAGCCCTAACTATTTTTCAGCTCTTTATGCTCAAAAAGTTAGCATTTTGGGCAACAGTTCAGCAAAAAAATTATTCTCCGCTGCCGTACTCCTTAAAAAATACTTTTTTAGCAAACACTAATTAATGTAGTAGGGATTCGAGAAGCAAACCCCCTACTCAAATTAACTCTGAAAATATAATAACTTCAAAAAATAACTACTAACGTAAGCATTCAGCATTCAGCTATTAGTTATTCTCCTGCGAAGGAACTTAGTTAACAGCTTTATTACTTTATAATCGAGGAAAAAGTAATTGAGAGATTTAAAAGAATTAAAAGTATGATTCATTAATTGATAATTGATAATTACCTCTCCCTTTTAGGGAGAGGATTGACGAATAAGGAAAAGATTTATTTTTTTCCTCTTGAAAGGGGAGGCTTTAAACCTAAATGGTCTAATTATTTAATTGTTTAATTATTAATTACCCGGTAAAAGTCAATTAGTCAACCTTAATAGTTTATCAAATCACATACATTTTCATTGCTGTTTGCGCAGCATTCCGCAGGAATAGCTGACTGCTAATAGCTGTTTGCGCAGCATTCCCCAGAAAATGCTTACCGAATAATTAAGGTTTAAAGCTTCTCCTTTAAAGGAGAAACAAGAAAAAATTTTCCTTTTATTCAATCCTCTTCTTTTGAGGGAGAGGTAATTATCAATTATCCATTATCAATTATCAATTATTGAACTACTAATCTAATTCAAGGTTGGTTGATTCCGAAACAAGACAGTAATATTTTCACCATTCTTATTAACTAAATAAGTACCAGGAATTTGATAAAATTTGGTTGTATTTGTATCTAATGCCCAAGCCTTTACCTGAATATTTCCTTGGGGAAACATATGAGTAGATAATACTTTTTGCCATCCTGATTTAAAGTATTTTTGACTCTTAAATTCTTTCACAAGATAAGGTCTTGGCATTGTCATATCTGCCACAGCAGAAACAATAGGTTCGCCTTGCCAATTATCATAACTGAGAACTATTGCATCTACAGGTAAATTTGTATCAGTAAATATTGCCCAGCCAGTCGCTAATAAATTATTACCCCCAATAAATTCTAGCTTCTCAAAAATACCTTCTACTTCTCTACTATTACTCATATCTACTAAATCTGGAATCCGATTAGTTGCGATTAAGCCAGGCTCTAAAAAACCTATTTCTGTTAAGTAATTCGCCCGTTCTTTTATATATTCAAAATAGTAAGGGTCAATTAGATTTTGACAATTATCGTGAGTAAAATCAATTAGTAGTAAACAGCCTTTATATTTCAAAAAATCTTGTTTCCATGACTTCATCTTGTCTACACTATAGGTAAAGTTATGTATTTGGAGAACAGTTATTATGCCGAGAAACCAACAAATAATCTTCGAGAATAAGTTTCTATTAATTAAAAAATATTCTTTTTTAATAGCATCTTCTCCCACAACTATCATTAAATGAATTATGGAGATAATTATGTAGGTTGAAAATGTTGTATATCTTGATGAAAGAGCTTGATCTATACCAAGTGTTACTCTACCAGCAGATGTCACTAAGGCACTAATAACTGCATAAAAACCAAGCATAATCCAACCAATAGTTTTATGTCGCAATTCATAGTCTTTAATATGCCTTATGACATAAGAACAGAAACCAATAAATAGAGTAATAATTATAGCACCAATAATAATTGAATTATTTAGTGGTTGTATACTACTACCAACTCCTAGAG
>NZ_LGSU01001064.1 GCF_002260545.1 Hydrocoleum sp. CS-953
ATAATTGATAATTGATAATTGATAATTGATAATTGATAATTGATAATTGATAATTGATAATTGATAATTGATAATTGATAATTACCTCTTGTTAAAAACGTTCTTGATTGGATATAACGAAATACCCGCCCCCAAGAAACAGAGTAAAAGTGTGTCAAGAGGAAGTTAAGTAGGCTAGAGATTGCCACGGGGGGCGTATCGGGAGTAACCAAAACCCTTGCTTTTCCCACCCCCCTCGCAATGACAACCTCTCTATCATTGCGAGACGGTGAGTAAAACAGTTAAGCTTCTGGGAAAGCAATTAACTTAGTCGAAGCAATCTCTTTAGCTTAACTGTTAGACTAGAGATTGCCACGGGGGAGCGTATGGGGAGTAACCAAAACTCTTGCTTTCCCCACCCCCCTCGCAATGACAGTAAATTAATTTTCGGAGGCGATCGCCTTTTCTTCAGAGGATAAAATTAAGTAGCTATTTCCAAATAATTTTGATGTTGAGGATGTATAAAATTCAAACTAATATTCTCCTGAGAAATTCCCATTTCTACCAACTTTTCTACTATTGATTCTTCCGTATCATTACATTGAATAATAATACTATCCCCAACAATATCAATATGCACAGCACATTGATGAATACGCTTATATTTGTACCATCCCACCCACAAAACCAGATAACGCATTCTTTCATCATCAAAAATTAACTCAATTTGCGAATCTTCATCCTTGAGATATTCATATTCACAGAGAATTTTTTTCACACATTGCCTGTAAAAATCTATTGTATTATTCATTGTAAATCTGACTCCGATTCTTGAGTAGGGGAGTAGGGGAGTAGGGGAGAGATAAACATAAGAATAATTATCGAAAAAGTTTTTATCTCTGTGTTAATTACTTAATAATTGAAGTATCATCTAAGTACAACATTACTTTTGGTAATTGGTATAAAGTTTTCTATCTGATTCAACAGGAGGTACTGATAACTGATAACTGATAACTGATAACTGAAATTACCAATAGCTTTTTCCAGTTCTGTTACTTGGGAATCTGTAATAAAACTCTTGACTTATACGGCTATTTTATCACAATTTTTTTCAGCAGCAATAATTCTTTCAGCACCTAAATCAATAGAAAGTTTAGGATCGGATTTAAGAACATAAGGATCGTGAGAAATCTTCCACCCTTCTCCGATTAAAGCAGATTTAACCAGATAATGATAGGTATCTTTTCGAGACATATTGAGTTATTTTAATTTTGCCTATAAACTATAATATAATATACCCAAACTACTATCATAAAAAAACAAATGAAAGCCATTGAAACAACAGGAACTCTGGATTAAAAAGGGCAATTATTTCTAGACCAACCCATTGAAAATTCAACCCCAGTAAAAGTGCGAGTTATCCTACTTTTCCCGAAGTAACAGAAGAAAATGAAGCCGATCCAGACGATACTCCCGTCGCAGAAATAAAAGCTAGTCTCAGAAGAGCATTGCAAGAAGCAAAATCTGGACAACGCATTCCCCTTTCTGAAATGTGGGAGGGAATAGATGTCGAATAATACTCCTATAGTTGAGATTGACTTAACACCAGAATATAAAAGAAATTTGCGTAAACTCTCCAAAAAATATCGTCGTATCCGGTTAGATACTCAACCAGTTATTGAAGAAATACAAAGAGGTAATTTTCTGGGCGTAGGGCAACAGCCCGTGGCGCAGCCATCGCCTCACCGGAATAGGTGAAGAATTTTTCATCTTAAAAGTGAGAGTCAAAAATAGTAATATTCAAAAAGGAAAAAGTGTTGGTTATCGACTTATCTATCAAGTTGAGTCAGAAACTAGCGTACTTCTATTAACAATTTACTCTAAAACGGAGCGAGAAGATATTAGTCCTAATGAAATTCGTAGTATCTTAGCTGAGTTTTATGCTTCAGAGGAGTCGCTTCCCGAAGAGGATGGATAAATGAACTTGAATTTGATAGTTTCTTATAGCAGTTTTCATGCTTGATAGACCACAGTCAATCTGCACCGGGGGGCATGATGGAATATTTGTTGATGTCGCAAGTTGAGGAGCTAGAACTTTTAATACTAGCCTTGGACTCCTGTACGGGGTAATGGCCATTCGCCCCTACGACTCCTGACTCCTACAGCAGTTTTGTGGTTTACTCAACTGAAAAGCGCTGTAAGTTTGAAGCTTTTGAGGAAAGAAGAGTATCAGCTCCATCCACATATTTAGGTAAAAGCGGGTAGGGGGAATCGAACCCCCATCATTAGCTTGGAAGGCTAAGGTTTTACCACTAAACTATACCCGCATCCATTTATCTAATATAGCACAGTTTCTCAAAATTGCAACTAAATCAGAAAAAAAATATTTTGGCCTTATCAAGGTTAACTTATGGGACTTCGACTTACCACAAAGCCCAGAACATCTTCATCTATGCCTTTTAGCTTTAAAGCTCCGTAGTTCCTCACCATCCGACTATCCAGATACTGGGCCACTGTTGCGGATACCAAAATTGTATTTGGCTCTGCTGCCTCCTGTAAACGGGCTGCAATATTTACTGATGGACCAATAGCTGTATAATCAGACCGCTCTGCACCACCAAACATCCCCACTACAGCATTTCCCTGATGAATTCCACAACGAAACTTCACTGGAGGTACCCCATTGTCTCCAATTAACCCCAGACTTTGCCAGCGCTCATTCAACTTATCCAAAGCTTTCAACATTGCCTGAGCTGAAGCTACTGCCCTTCGTACTTGCTCCTGTGCAGTCAACTCTTCAGGTGAGCCATAAATTGCCATCACAGCATCCCCCACAAATTTATCCACAGTACCACCATTAGCAAAAATAGCTCTTGTCATTTCTGCCAAATATTCATTTAATAATTCTGCGATACGAGACGACTGCAAAATATTTGACATCCGAGTAAAACCCACAATATCACTAAATAAAACTGTAACTAACCTTGGTTCTGGTGTCAAATCTAAAGCTAATTCTCCTTGTGCTGCTCGTTGCACCATTTCCGGTGGTAAAAACCGCCTTAAAACTNAAAAATAGCTCTTGTCATTTCTGCCAAATATTCATTTAATAATTCTGCGATACGAGACGACTGCAAAATATTTGACATCCGAGTAAAACCCACAATATCACTAAATAAAACTGTAACTAACCTTGGTTCTGGTGTCAAATCTAAAGCTAATTCTCCTTGTGCTGCTCGTTGCACCATTTCCGGTGGTAAAAACCGCCTTAAAACTGATTCGGTTAAGTAAGAATTCAACTTTTGTACCTGTCGCTCATTCTCTTTCAAAACCAACAAATTTCTTACTTCTGCTAACAATTCTCTATCATTAAACGGTTTTGATAAATAAGCATCTGCCCCTCTTTCCACACCTTCAATTCTAGTATCTTCATCTGCTTTAGCAGTTAACAAAATAATTGGCGTACCACGCAATTGTTGTTCTTCTCTAATCATTTTAATTAAATCCAAACCAGACACAACTGGCATCATTAAATCCGTTATGATTACATGAGGATGATGAATTTTTGCAACTTCAAATCCTTCAGCTCCATCCCTAGCTAACACCACATTCAAATTAGATTTTCGCAGAATTCTTGACACATAGCTTCTCAAATCTGGATTATCATCTACCACCAAAATAGTCCCTACTCCCATATCACCAGAATTAACTGTACTAATATTTTCTTGTTGGTCTACAGCTTGTAACTCCTCCGCTTCTTCTAACTCTGCTTCCACATCCGCCAACTCAACAGCTAACTTAGTAGCATCAAATTCCGCAGGTATTTCTGATACTTGTGACACAGGTAAATGGGTACTTCCTGTTGGCAGCGAAACCTGAAAAGTAGTACCTGTACCATAAACTGATTCTACAGTTATTTGACCACCATGAAGTTCTATTAATTCTTTGACTAAAGCTAAACCTAAACCGCTGCCTTCATAAGAACGATTTGCTGAACCTTCTGCTTGCCGAAATCGTTCAAATAAAAAGGGAATTTGTTCTTGACGAATACCAATACCAGTATCTTCTACCTTTAATAAACAACCTTTTCCAGCAGACTCAATTGAAATCGTAATACTACCTCCAGCAGNTTTGCTGAACCTTCTGCTTGCCGAAATCGTTCAAATAAAAAGGGAATTTGTTCTTGACGAATACCAATACCAGTATCTTCTACCTTTAATAAACAACCTTTTCCAGCAGACTCAATTGAAATCGTAATACTACCTCCAGCAGGAGTAAATTTCATAGCATTTGAGAGCAAATTGTAGATAACTTTATCAAATTTTTCTATATCTAAATATACTCGTTGAGAATCATCACAAAAGTTTGTAACTAGGTTTATTTCTTTTTTCTGGCAGTAGGGAGCAAATGATTCGACAATATTACCACATAGATCGACAAGACTACAAGGGCGAAAACAAGGCTGCATTCTTCCTGCATCAAGTCTTTGCAAATCTAGTAATTGATTAACTAATCTCAAGAGACGACGGGAATTACGCAAAGCGATCGTAGCAGGTTCTAGAGGTAAATCTTGTTTGTAGTTCACTGCCTCCTCTAATAATCCGATCATTAGAGTCAGAGGAGTACGAAACTCATGGGATATATTCTGGAAAAATTCTGTTTTGAGGCGGTCTGCTTCAATCAGTCTTTCTGCTTGTTCTCTGGTGGTTTGATAAAGACGGGATTGTTGAACAGCGATCGCCGCTTGGGAAGCTACTGCCTCAGCTAGTTCAATTTCTGAAGTTTCCCATTGGCGTTCAAAAGAATTGTGGCGTAGAGAAATACTGCCAATAATTTCACCATCAACAGTAAGGGGTACAACCATCAAAGCACGAGCATTAAAGCGTAAGGGAAGTTCATCTTCATTAAATTCTCGATATTTATTTAGATCGCTCAGTGCCACCGTTTTTTTAGTTTTTAGCAATTCTATTAAAACAGGATTACTGCTAATGGGAACAACTGACTGAGGTGAGTTCATTGGACTCAATAAGTTGTCATCATTAGAAATTTCTGCCCCAACTACAGATTCATCTGGTAGAGGTTCAGCTTCAGTAGCACTAACTGATGATTGAGCTTGAGCATCATATAACCCGACACAGTGAACATATTCATCAGTTTCTGTCCACAACGAGAGAACGCAACCATCTACTTGCAATGCTTGTCCTAACTGCTGAGTGATGGCAGCAAAAATATCTTTAGGGTTGAGACTAGAGCGAATAACAGTGGTGATAGTATTGACCAGACTTTCTCGTTGGGCAAGACTTCTCAGTTGTTCATAAGCACGAGCTTGAGATAGAGCTAGAGCAGCTTGATCGGCAACTGTAATTAAGAGTTGAACTTCATGATCTTGCCAGTGGCGGTATTCCCCACACTGGTGCAGTGCTAAAACTGCAATTAAGTCTAATCGGGAAAATAGAGGCACAATCAGACTAGAACAGATATCTGCTGCTAGGTAAGCTTGTCGGCGTTGTTGAAGTTCTACAGTCTCTCCCTTGAGCCTTTCATGATTTTGGATATCTGAAATGATTTCTACAGTATCTGTTTCCCAGATAATATGAGGCCAAATTTCTTCTGGTATTTTAGGGGGATAATTGTTGGTTGATTTTTCAGAGTTATGTTCTTGATTCTGATACACAACAAACCATTCGTCTTCTCCATGACTATCTTGAAAAGGACAACAGATCGCCAAACTCACTTCAAACATTTGACCAATACTTTCTACTATCCTTTGCAGCATCTGCCGATAATTTGGCGCAGAGCGAATAGTATTGGTAACTGCGTATAGGAGAGATTCTTGCTGAAGGGCACGACGTAGTTCGTCAGTGTGGGATTTGAGGACATTGTGGGTATCAACTCCCTGCTTGACTAATGCTTTGAGTTCCTCAGCATTCCAAGGTTTGGTCAGATATTTAAAGACTTTACCAGAGTTGATGGCTTCTACTAAGTCTTCTACATCTGTATAGCCAGTTAAAATAATCCTAATAGTATCAGGATATTTGTCAGCAGTAAGACTTAAGAATTCTGTCCCACTCATTTTGGGCATTCGCTGGTCTGAAATAATTACAGCGACTACCCCAGATTTTTCCAGAATTTCCAGTGCTTCTGGCCCACTTTCGGCTCGCAGCACCTTGTAGTCTCGGAAAAAGGTGCGGTAAAGAAGGTCTAAATTATCTGGTTCGTCATCGACAACCAAAATTTTCGGTTTAGCTTTTCTTTGTCTCAAACTCATGCACCGCTCTCCGTGCTTTCAGGGCAGTTATGATGAATTGTGCTGATTCGGGCATAGATTATAGATTATAGATATAACTCTATTCTACTTGAATACCGATTTATAGATGGCCTTTTATACTTATTTAATCAACTAACGAAGCTATTTCGTCACTTTGGTATTTGCCCAAGTGAAAAAGGCTACTTTATGGTAATGGTTGTTATTAAAACTTGAGTCTATTAAGTTC
>NZ_LGSU01001065.1 GCF_002260545.1 Hydrocoleum sp. CS-953
CAATTTAATTTTACTTAAAAAATTTATAAATATCGTCCGTGATTGTACGGATATTTAACAGATATTTAATTAAATATCGATCTCCTCTTGAGGCAATTACTGATTTAAAAGTGGATCATTTTAGTTATCAATACTTACAAATAAAGATAGAGGCTTCAAATACGGAATTTTCTTTTTTATACCCTTGAAAGGAGAAGCTTGAGACCTTATTTATTTGTCAAATAAATCAAATCTTATACCGATAAAAGAAAAAGAGGCTTGACAGAAAGCAATGAGAATAGTAATAATGTAATTGTTGTTCATAGCAGCTTGCTTCATTTTTTGACCAAGACTGCGTTTAAATATTTTTTCTCTGGATGGAGAAAATGAAGTACCAATCGTCTGAGAATAGTCAAGTTGTGTAGACTATACTCTGACAAAATACAACATTGATATTCAGAAAAAGTGGCATAAAGTGTTCAATTAAGATTATTTTTATTGACAATTTATTATGAATTTTAAGATTTATTTTACCTTGAAGTTTTTTTTTAATCTCAGCTTTAGTCTTAGCTTATTAGGACTTACTGCTTGCCAACAAATATCAAATGATACAATTCCCGAAGAAGGAATTACTAAAAAAACAATTCGACTAGGTTCTGTCCTAGCTTTAGAAGGACAACAAGAGATAGTAGGAAATAGGATAAAATATGGTTTGAAAGCTGCATTTGACGATCAATTAGTACAAACAAAAAAGCTTGAGTTAATCATTGAAAATGATTATTATGAGCCTGGAGTTGCTTATCAAAAGACACAAGAGTTAATTGAATCTGGCATTTTTTTAATGATAGGAAATCTTGGTACTCCCACCGCACAAAAAACATTACCAATTTTAAATAAAAACAATATTCCTGCCGTTGGTTTTGTTACTGGTTCTGAACTTTTGCGATCGCAATCCGAGCTAATCATTAATTATCGTCCGAGTTATGCACAAGAAATAGAAACTGTAGTTAAAATGGCTTTATATGCAGGAGTCAAATCCTCTGAAATTTGTGCTTATGTTCAAGATGATAGCTTAGGTCTGGGTGGCTTAAAAGCAGTCAGAAAAGCTTTAGCACAAGCACAGGTTGAAGAGAAAATCTTAGATACATACGACCAAGTTTTACAGTATAAAAAAAAGGGAAATAAAGACAATATTTTGCTTAGTCCTGTAGGATTTTATCCCCGTAATACTCCCTATGTAGAAGAAGGTTATAACTCATTAAAAAAGTGGGAAAAAAACACGGAAATAAACTGTAGATTAGTCATTACAGCAGGAACTACTACTAATATCGGACGATTTATTAAGTTCGCTCAAGATGAAGGAGAGAATTGGGTTATTTCCTCCTTATCATCTGGTTCTCTAGAAGAATTACAGTTGAGTTTAGAAGAATACGGTATTACAGATAAAGTAATTATAACAACAGTTGTCCCCTCATTAGACTCCGATCTACCTATTGTTCAAGAGGCAAAATCTAAGCTAAAAAATGAGTTCGATCATATATCTTTAGAAGGATATATTGTAGGAAAAATGACTTTGAAAATTCTCCAAACAATACCAGGAAAAATTAATCGTGATAACTTTTTAAAACAGGCTGCTATTTCTAAGTTTGATCTAGGTGGTGTTGCGATAGATTTGACTCAAGGACGAATCCAGTCTTCTGACCTTGTTGTAGTAAAGATTTTTACCCCTCAAGGATTTAAAAAATTAAATAAAGAGAAATTAAGAGATATGTTTAAATAATTATTCTAAACTATACAAACCAAGGAATAAACTCGCTTTATTGCCATAATTATTGTCTTTCAAATGACACAATTTTATATTATAGAAGCCCTAACCGTATCTCAGCAAAGGTGAGGTTTTTGGCAAAGGAGTAAGGAGTCAGGAAATGGAAAATATATAAATAATAGAGGAAACAGGTAAAATCTAAGTGCCCTTGCTTCACCATCTCCCCTACTCTCAATCGATAATTGTCAACAGATCCCAAATAGGTTCTACAAGAAAGTTTATGCTTAAGTCCGGATTATAATGTTTAGTGTTTTTAGAGGAAAAATGATTAATGGATACAAGAGAAAAAAACTTACAAAAAGAAATAAGTAACCCTGAATCTATCGATTCTGAAAAATCTCAAAGCACTCCTGAAAAGGCTATATTAAAAGAACCTAAACTATTAAAGCCCATCTCTATTTTAGACACAAAAATTTCTCATTTTATTGAATGGCTACAAAATATTTCTTTATTTAAGTTAGCAGTTATTTTAAGTGAAGGCGCACTGTTGTTTGCCATAGTATCTTATGTAATTACCATACCTAGTCGAAACAAACAGGAGATACAAGAAGCTCGAAAGGTTCTGCGTGAAGAATCTGGCCATCAATATAGTGACGCACGGATTGCTGCCTTAAAAATTTTACATAGCAAAGATTGCCAAAGTAATCCAGGACTAGAAGCAGCTAAAGCAAACATGGCCGATCTTACCCTTAATCCTTGCCAATCTCTATCTTTCACTCAGGGTTCACTGAAGGTTAATAAACGTTCAATGGATCTCTCCTATTCAAATTTAGCAGGAGCCGATCTATCAGGAGCCAATCTTGTTGGAATTAATTTACAAGGGAGTAACCTCCAGGGCGCAAATTTGGCCAATACTAATTTAGAAGGTGCTAATCTCACGGGTGTTCAATTACAAGGTGCGAATTTAACACAAGCCAACTTAAAGGAAGCGATACTCCAAAATAGTAATTTAGATAATAGTAATTTGTATGGAGCTAATCTTGACAAAGCTGATTTCTCTGAAGCTAGTCTAGTCAATGTTAGAGCCTTATGGGCTAATTTCAATGATGGTATTTTCTACCGAGCCAACTTACAATCAGCAAATTTGAATAGAGGGGATTTAAGGGGGGCTGATTTTTATAAAGCTAATCTAGAGAATGCCTCGTTACGTTTTGCTGATTTAAGTAGCACAACTAATGCGAGAGGAGCGCAATTACAACCCACTAATTTGCTAGAAACCCAATTAAAAGGGGCCGATCTGTGGGGAGCAAAAATGTGGTCAACATTTCAAATTAAGCGGGCTAAAAATTGGCAGGAAACCAATCGGAAGCCTAATTGGGAACAGGCGACCAAACAAGCAAGATTACCTCGTTTACGGATAGCTTTAATCAAACCAGAAACTCCTGAAACTCTTTTCGATTACTATGAATTAGGGATGCGTCGTGCTGCTAACCGTCGTGTAGAAATTTGGGCGATTAGTCATCCCAGTGGTGTGGAGAATGAGGCTAAAATAATTAAGCAGTTGATTAAGGAAGGTATGGATGGAATTATCCTCAGACCTGAAGATTCCATTAAGTCACTCGATGCGCTTAAACTAGCTAGTGATGCTGGAGTGGCTATTATCACCCTCGGTTTCTGCTTTGATCCTATGGACGCAAAAGATTTAGCCATTGCTTGCTATAGTACAAATAACTTCCAAATGGGCTATGATTCAGCCCAAGATTTAGTAGAATGGTCTCAAAATAATTTACAGACTGATTCTTCCTCAAAATTGATTCAGCTTGCTTTAATTGATTCTGCTGTCTATGATAGCTACTATCCTTATCTGCAAGGAGCATTAAAAGCGATAAATGAATCGGATATCTCGTTTCAAATCGTTGATTCTGTTAACGTTGCTTCTAATAGTGATGTGATAAAAGTTAAAGAACTACTTAAAAATAATCCTACTGTTCAGATACTTTGGGGGGGGTCAAATCTAGCAACGGAGGTTGGACTTGCAGCAGTGATAGAATCTGATTTGAATAATAAAGTTAAGGTTTTCGGAGTTTCAGATCTCTCAAGAGAAAAAGCCGAAATGTTACTCGATCCTAATAGTCCTTTACATTCGATTATCGATCAGTCTGGTCTTAAGATTGGTTCTGATGCTGTTAAAAAAATAATTTCTGTCTTGAGAAAAGAAAGTTCAGGAGCAGATTATCAGGTTTACCCAATTGAGCATAGTCTATTAACTCAAGAGGATCCAGAGCCTGTACGTGATTTTATCGACAATTATGGTTGGTTCTAATTGGTTCTAATTAGTAGTTTCATTTTAGTTATTAGTACCTCAAATCTAACAAATTAGGAGGCTGGAAAAACTTCAGTATTTCTTTTCATCCCCTTGAAAGGTTATTCGTTATAGAACTCCTAAGTGTATCTTTTACATTTATTTTCCTTTCTACAACCTGAACGTTCACCTTTCATCTGCGTAGCAAAGTGGAAAGGAGTTCCATCAATGGGAAATTATTTCTTCCATTGAATAAAAAGTCATGCGCATAGACGAACAAAGCCAGAGAGTTTTTATCATATCACAATTTTTGTGAGGGTGCAACAGAAAATACTTTGACGCGCGATTTTTATTTCAGGAGCTTCAGAGAATGAAAAAAATTGTGGTTTTGCACTAGGGATGGATGGAAAGATTTGATCGGGAAAAAAAGAATTTTCCAGAAGCTCCACAAGATGAAAATATTTCTGCTATTGCTGTTAGGGTCTGCCATGAATTAGACCTTAAAAGCTTTGTCAATTAAGGTTTTTAGCATCTGGATTCTTTCAAGACCAAAAACCAAAAACTCTTGCCACATCATCCTTTCAGATTTAATTGATGGCACGCTCTAGGAAAAATTCCTAAATATTTTGATGGTCTCTTAGCCAGTCAATTTAGTTGAATAAAAAATCATGCGTATAGGCGAACGACTCCATATATTTTTTATGATATCATAAAAATTGTGAGGGCGCAACAGAAAATCCTTTCACGCGCGATTTTGATTTCAGGAGCTTCAGAGAATGAAAAAATTTGTGCTTTTGGATTCGGGAGATTATAGATAGAAAAATTTTAAACATAAAAAACTAAACATAAAAAACTATAGCTTATTCCATTCAGATGCAGCATCAGCGATCGCCTGTTCAATAGTTTTTTCTCCCAAAATAGTTACCTGCAAATTTTGGTAAATAATTTCTTTCAACTTATCCAAATTTTTAACAGATGGCAGTAAAACTTCTGCATCAAAAATTTGACTAGCACTAATAACTCGAGCCTGATCTTGAGAAGAAGCATCATCAGGAATATTTTGAAAATAACTATTTTCTAACGTTTTAATTGTAGAAGGTAAAACATTAGTCTCCTGAGCAAAAGCCATTTGATTTTGATGATTAGTAATAAACAAAGCAAATTTCAGCGCTTTATCCGGTAGTTTAGTATTGCTAGAAATAGCAAAATTCATTAATACTAGACTATTCTTATTACTCTTACCGGTAATTTGAGATGTTGGGAGTGATACCTTTCCAATTTCTGGTGTATTTTCAGAGATAGCTTCAATCAATTCGGTTCCAGAAAATACCATAGCAATTTCCCCAGCTTGATACAAATCTTCCCCAGCTTGAATCCCTTGTGTTAATACTTCCTCTGGTAATAAACCTTCCCTATATAAATCAACCCAATACTTAAATACTTCCTTGCCAACTGGAGTATTAAAAGCAGCTTTTCCATCAACATCTATTAATTTAACTCCCATCTTAGGAAAAGACTCTAATACCTCATTTCCTCCTTGTGGTGAAAAAGAAACAAAAAAAGCATATTTATCAGTTCTTTCTTTAATTTGTTTAGCTACCTTAGCCAACTCTGTATAATTAGTTGGAGGTTGATCAACTTCTGCTTGTTTAAATAGCTCTGAATTATAGATTGTTATATTTGTCCTACAATACCATGGAATAGCAAAACTTTTACCATTAATCTGACTAGCTTGCCAAAGATTGGATAAATATTCATTCTTAACCGAATCTGATAAAATAGTATCCAAATTTAACCAAGCATTAGGTTCAGTCAATAAATGTGCAAAACTTGAATTAAGATTAACAACATCTGGAAGAGTTTCTGTCAAAATAGCACTCTCAATTTTGCTTTCCATCTCCGACCAAGGTACATCAACCCATCGCACTGATAAACCTGGATTATCTGCTTCAAAATCAGCAATCAACCGATTAAAATAATTAGTAAACTGAGGTTGAAGCTGTATCGTCCAAAACTCAATTTCTTTAGTCTTTAAATTAGGATAGGGAGTATTACAACCAATCAAAAATGTTAGTATTAGTCCCAAAATAGCAAATACCTGGAACCTTTTCCATTTAACTATAATAAACATTTGATAAATTTTAGAAAAACATCTCATATGCTGTCTTATAATTACAGCAATTTTCACTTTATTAGACCACAGTAGAGATGTTTCATGGAACCTCTCTACACTATAATAATTCCTCGAAAACTTGAGGTACAAAATTTTAGGCTTTAGACAGCTAGCAAGAGGTTCAAAAATTAATAGTAGTTCTACTTTAGCAATCCTAAATAGGTTGTAATACCAATTCCCATGCATTAAGGCTATACTTGAGTGACACTTCAGTTATCAAGTAATTAACACAAATAAAATAAATTATTCCCT
>NZ_LGSU01001066.1 GCF_002260545.1 Hydrocoleum sp. CS-953
GTGGTAAGTGTGGGAGGAGGGGGGAGAGGAAAAGTAGTGATAATCTATATTAACTAACTAATAATTGTTAAAAACAGACTTTGAGTCTTGCTAAATATTTGACTGTTGAAGTATAGTCGAAGTATAGCATTACTTTTGGTAATTGGTATTACCACTACTAATAATTTCAAAAAAGATTCTTGCTAAAACTTCAATCAGTAGTAAGATTACAGGGGATTTTTATATAAAAACCAGGGTTTAAAGACTCTATTTTAAAGGATAAAAAAGAAAAAATTTCCCTTTTAAGCAGTCTTATTCTTGAAAAATAAGAGCTAATTAGGGTTTGCTGAAAAAAGCAAAGTATGGAGAAGGTGGGGAGTTTGGGAAGACAAAGAAAGTAGGGAGAAATAATTTAAGAAGTGATTTTTCTGCCGTAGTCACGCCAAAATACTAACTTTTCCAGGGTTGGGGATTGAAAAGTTGCTATTTTTTTAGACCTTGAAAAAGCTAAAGCGTTTATTTATCAATGTTTTGACGTTTAATCAGCAAACCCTAATTATTAATTATTGAATACCTAAATCATCACTGTAGCAAATAGTTATGAAATTAGGATAACTAGATTTTAAGGAATGTCTTTTATGGAAGAATCAAAACGTAATCAATCACAGTGGTTTTCAGAGTATAAAACTACTGCTGAAGAGGTAGAAAAAACAGGTCAATATCAACCTTTAATAGACTGGTATGACCAAAATAGTGAAGCTTTTGAAGGAGGTACTTATGCTGCAAATAAATGCTGCGAACTTCTATATCAGCATATTGGAAATTCTTCTAATTTAGCTATTCTAGATTTAGGGTGTGGTACTGGTGACCAAGGTCGTATTTTGAATGAAATGGGAGTTCAAGCTTTGTTTTATGGAATTGATATGTCAGAAGGAATGCTAGAATCTGCTAGAAGTAAAGGATTATATAAAGAACTCAAACAGTCTATTCTACCTGAAATTCCCTATCCTGATAATACCTTTGATGTTGTTATTAGTGCAGGAACTTTATGCTCTCCTGGAAATGCGCCACCAGAAAGTTTACCGGAAATTATTCGGGTGACAAAACCAGCAGGAATACTTTGTTTTTCCTATCGTCAACATTGGTTTGAAAATGAGGATAGTGGGTGGAAAAAAGTGCATGAGGAAATGTTAGAAACAGGGTTAATAAAACAGATTTTATGTGAGGTTGATAATTATAGTATTGGTCGAAATCTTAGTGGGTTATATTTCGTTTGTCAGAAGTTCTGAAAATATTAGTTTGGGGATGGCGATCGCTTCCTTGAAAAAAAAATTATGGTTAAATAGTATGATTTGATAAAAATTAAGTCAATGACTAAACAATCTCAAGAATTTAATGAACAACGTATCCTCTCTCATGGAAATAAAAATGAAAGTCTCAAAGAAACCATAGAAAGAGTTAAACAAAGAATAATTGAAATGGGAGATAAACCCTATGTTACTGTTGCTAGACAACTAGAACTTCTGAATGAATTAGCAGCTTTTCCTTTAGGAAAGTTTTGGTTACACAATCGTGGTTTAAATGGTTATTGGACAGATTATGTAATCGAACATCAGTATAGAGGAAAAGTTGGTGGTATTGATACACAAGTTCGTAGTTTAACAGAATTAGAAAAATTTATTTTGGAGAGAAGTCCTCGTGTTCTTGCTGCGCAGCAAAGAGATATCAATTTCAGTAAAATCAGTAAGAATTATTTACAAGAAGGTTTAGTTTTTGCTTCCTTACCTTCTGGGATAATGAGAGATTTGTTAAAATTGGATTTTACAGGTGTAGAAAATTTTCGTTTAGTGGGAATTGATATTGACTCTGAAAGTTTAGAATTGGCAAAAAAATTAGCTGAAGAATATGGGTTATCTGACAAAGTAGAATTCCATCAAGAAGATGCTTGGAATCTTTCTTTTCAAGATGAATTTAAACTATTAAATAGCCATGGTTTAAATATTTTTGAACCAGATGATGACAAACTAACGAAGTTATATCAGCAGTTTTTCAAAGCATTAATACCAGGAGGTATATTGGTAACTAGCTTTTTCACCCCACCGCCAAATATTGACCCTAACTCAGAATGGGATATGAGTTATATTAATTCAGAAGATTTATTGCTTTCGGAAATTATCTTTTTTGATGTATTGGATGTTAAATTTACAGCCTTTAGAAGTTCATCAACGACAAAATTACAACTACAAACTGTTGGTTTTGATGACATAGAATTTATTTGGGATAATGCCAGAATATTTCCCACAGTAGTAGCGCGTAAACCTAAATAGGATGGGTGCATCTCAATGCGTGAATAAAGCCAAAAATTTATCCCTTTTAGGGAACACTTAACTGGGAACAGGGAATAGGAAATAGGGAATAGGAAAAAAGTATTTTTGCCAAGATGAGATGCACCCAATAGGATGTGGATAATTTTCTGATTTGAACAGAAGATTTAGCAGGTATTCAAACTTAAGACTTTTGAGGGCAAACCTTAGTATTGGTCGAAATTTTAGTNTGCCAGAATATTTCCCACAGTAGTAGCGCGTAAACCTAAATAGGATGGGTGCATCTCAATGCGTGAATAAAGCCAAAAATTTATCCCTTTTAGGGAACACTTAACTGGGAACAGGGAATAGGAAATAGGGAATAGGAAAAAAGTATTTTTGCCAAGATGAGATGCACCCAATAGGATGTGGATAATTTTCTGATTTGAACAGAAGATTTAGCAGGTATTCAAACTTAAGACTTTTGAGGGCAAACCTTAGTATTGGTCGAAATTTTAGTCGGTTATATTTTGTCTGTCAAAAGTTGGGAAAATATGATTTTGGCGAAAGCGATCGCTTCCCCCCAAAAAAATTATAGTTAAATAAATTAAGGCAATGAATCAACAATCTCAAGAATTGAATGAACAACTTATCCTCTCTCATGGAAAGAAAAATGAATCAACAATCTCAAGAATTGAATGAACAACGTATCCTCTCTCATGGAAAGAAAAATGAAACTATTGAAGAAACCATAGAAAGGATTAAACAAAGAATTATTCAGACTGGAGATAAACCCCATGTTACTGTTGCTAGACAATTAGAACTTCTTAATGAATTAGCAGATTTTCCTTTAGGACAATTTACATTACAAAATGGAGGTTCAAATGGCTATTGGACAGATTATGTAATGGAACATCAGTATCAAGGAAGAATTAGTGGTGTTGATACAAATGGTCGTACTTTAACAGAATTAGAAAAGTTTATTTTGGATAAAAATCCTCGTATTCTTGCCACCCAAGAAAGATACACCAATTTCAGTAAAATTCTTCAGAATTATGTGCAAGAGAATATAGTTTTTGCTTCTTTACCTTGTGGGATAATGAGAGATTTGTTGAAGTTGGATTTTACAGGTGTAGACAATTTTCGTTTAGTGGGAATTGATATTGACTATGAAAGTTTAGAATTGGCAAAAAAATTAGCTCAAGAATATGGCTTATCAGAAAAAGTAGAATTCCATCAGGAAGATGCTTGGAAGNGAATTATGTGCAAGAGAATATAGTTTTTGCTTCTTTACCTTGTGGGATAATGAGAGATTTGTTGAAGTTGGATTTTACAGGTGTAGACAATTTTCGTTTAGTGGGAATTGATATTGACTATGAAAGTTTAGAATTGGCAAAAAAATTAGCTCAAGAATATGGCTTATCAGAAAAAGTAGAATTCCATCAGGAAGATGCTTGGAAGTTGCCTTTTAAAGATGAATTTACACTATTGACTAGCAATGGTTTAAATATTTATGAACCTGACGATGAAAAAGTCACGGAATTATATCAACAGTTTTTCCAAGCATTAAAACCAGGAGGTATATTAGTAACTAGCTTTATTACTCCATCCCCAGATTTAGACCCAAATTCAGAATGGGATATGAGTCAGATTAATTCACAAGATTTATTACTTTCAAAAATAGTATTTTTTGATATATTAGATGTTAAATTTACAGCCTTTAGGAGTTCATCAACGACAAAATTACAACTACAAACTGTAGGCTTTGATGAAATAGAATTTATTTGGGATAATGCAAGAATATATCCTACAGTAACAGCGCGTAAACCGAAATAGGGTTTGCAGAAAAAGTTTTTTTAAGGAGTAGGGGAGCGGGGGAGTAGGTAGGGACGTTGCATAAGGGCGTCCGTACGGGAGTAATTTTTTTTGCTCAACTCTTACCCAAAATGCGCTCCTTTTTGATTTTTCGGGAACCGTGCATAAAGATATGAAAAATAGGTAATTTTTCAAGATATAAAAAGGCTAAAACCTTTATCTGTAAATGCTTTGATATTTAATCAGCAGAGCAATAATTAGGATGTGATAGAAGGTAAGCATTTCCTCCATAATCCTAATAGCTAAATTCTTACCACAGAAGTTTATTTTTTAACAAAAAAAATGAGCTGGTATTTAAACTTGAGAAATTAATTTTGTTCAACAAAACCTTCTACCTAAAAAATTTGTTTGCCTAACTAAAATCTCAATAGTTGAATTGATTTACAAAATGTTATAATCTACTAAGCAAAATAAGTAAATGGACAAAAAAATTGAGATTTAGCATCATTGACATGATGTAATTAATTCTGTCCGACTACTTATGGTATAGGAATCAAAGGATATCAAATTATGGCATACGATTACGATTTATTTGTAATAGGTGCAGGTTCAGGAGGGTTAGCATCTTCAAAAAGAGCAGCGTCTTATGGAGCAAAAGTAGCGATCGCTGAAAATGATTTAGTTGGCGGTACTTGTGTTATTAGAGGATGTGTTCCGAAAAAACTAATGGTTTATGGTTCGAGATTTTCTCACTTATATAAAGATGCAGTGGGTTATGGTTGGAGTGAGGTAGAACCTAGTTTTGATTGGCATAAATTGAGAGATACTGTAAATACAGAAGTTCTACGTCTGAATAAATTACATATCAGTTTCCTAGAAAAAGCAGGGGTAGAGTTAATAGAAGGATATGCTAAATTTCTTGACCCCCATACTGTAGAAGTAGGCGATAAGAAATTTACAGCGGATAAAATTTTAATCGCTGTTGGTGGTAGACCAGAAAAAATAAATATTCCTGGTATTGAACATTCTGTCACCTCCCGTGAAATGTTCCACCTCACAGAAAAACCAAAAAGAATGGCAGTTTGGGGAGGTGGTTATATCGGTGTCGAATTTGCTGGAATTTTAAATGGTTTAGGTACCGAAGTTACTCAAATTATTCGTCGAGACCTAATTTTACGAGGATTTGATGATGACATTCGCAGCAATATTCAGGAAGGAATGGCAAAACATGGGATTAAATTCCGCACCAATACCAATATAGAAAAAATTGAGAAAGTACCAGAAGGGTTAAAAGTTCACTTGACTGGAGAAAACGCTGAACCTTTAATAGTCGATACATTTCTCTGTGCAACTGGTCGGAAACCAAACTTAGCAGGTTTGAATCTAGAAAATGCTGGAGTCGAAACACTCAGAGGTGCAGTTGCTGTTAGTAACAACTGTCGTACAACTCAACCAAATATTTACGCTGTGGGAGACTGTATAGATAAAGCAAATTTGACTCCTGTTGCTATTGCTCAAGGTCGCGCTTTTGCTGATACCGAATTTGGTAATATTCCCAGAGCAATTTCTCTAGAAAATATCCCCACTGCTATTTTCTCAGAACCGGAAGGAGGAACAGTAGGTCTGACAGAAACAGAAGCAAGAGAAAAATTTGGTGACTCTATCAAATGTTACCGCGCAAAATTCCGCCCAATGTTCCACAGTTTGACAGGTGCAGAAGATAAAGTAATGGTGAAATTGGTAGTTGAAGGTAATACTGATCAAGTTTTAGGAGTACACATGGTAGGTAAAGATGCTGGTGAAATTATTCAGGGTATGGCGATCGCTGTAAATATGGGCGCAACCAAAGCAGACTTTGACCGCACTATTGGTATTCACCCTTCTACTTCAGAAGAGTTTGTGACTTTACGTTAAAGAATTTAGAATTTAGTAGGAGTGATTTTCTGCGGAATTTTCCACAAATACGAATTACCCTTACAAAAGTTAGAAATTAAATTCTTAGTTTAGGATAGTCTGCGCTTATGTTTTAACATTTTATTGTAGGGGTTTGGTCTCCAAACCCTGGCAAAAATTAGATTTGAAAACTAAACTCCTACAGTTTTTTTCAGGAATCATTATCTCATAGCTATAAAACTAGAAAAAATGTTGAACTGATAAGTGATGGGATTGGAAAACTAAACTCCTACAGTTTTTTTTCAGGAATCATTATCTCATAGCTATAAAACTAGAAAAAAGATTTAACTGATAACTGATGGGATTTGGAAACTAAACTCCTACAGTTTTTTTCAGGAATCATTATCTAATAGCTCTAAAACTAGAAAAAATGTTGAACTGATAATTGATGAGATTGGGAAACTAAACTCCTACAGTTTTTTT
>NZ_LGSU01001067.1 GCF_002260545.1 Hydrocoleum sp. CS-953
TTTTAAGGCTCGTTCAATATTTAGCATTCTTCTGGCCAATTTCTGCTTGAACCATTTTACCTTATTTCCCAACAACTCTAATATATAGAAATCCTAAATTATTTGTGAGAATTTTTATAATAGTTAAGGTTGAGGAAAAACCTGGAAAATTATTACTCCTGACTCCTGCCTGTACGGGGAATTTTCTACGGAATGCTCCGCAAACGTGAATCGCCCCTACCACAAAAATATTATAATTGAAATAGGATTGCTATAGTCATTTTTATGTACAATAATCATCAAATAAAAACTACAGAGGTAAATCAAATTGCAAAATACAATATCTAGACAGTATTTTACTAACAAATTAATACCAAGTACAATCTTGATAACAGGCTTACTACTAGGATTAAATATAATGCCAGTCAAAGCTTTAGAAGAATATAATAGATTACTTCAAATAGGAATTATACAAAGATTTGGTACTAAACCAACAGATAAAATTATTATTAAAGCTACTCCAGGAGATCGATTAACTTTACGGTTTAAAACTCCGGCAGGAGAAGAAACTCTTACTACTGAAAAATTAGAGCTAAAAATTAAAATGAAACCTCTAGAAAAACCTCTCTTAAAAGAGCGGTTAATTCTTAGTAGTCACCGCAGTTATGAAAATGCTGAAGAAGATGCCCAGTTCTGGAAAAATAAAGGAATAGAAGTAGAAGTAACTCAA
Organism: Hydrocoleum sp. CS-953; assembly: GCF_002260545.1. Classification (GTDB taxonomy): domain Bacteria; phylum Cyanobacteriota; class Cyanobacteriia; order Cyanobacteriales; family Microcoleaceae; genus Trichodesmium. The sequence continues at coordinate 710 of NZ_LGSU01001067.1, forward strand.
CCAGGAAGATGGAAAGTTTGGGCAAAAAGAGAAGTCTATAAAACTCCTTTATTACGACGCTGGCTATTAGAAAGTATACAAGCTCATAGCAATACAAATGTCTATCTCGATCTGGAAGCTTTAAAACAACAAACCACAGCTTACTGGAATATGAATGGCTATACTTATCATCGCCATGAACTACATATTACTGCCGGGAAAAATGAAATTATTATCAATAATCAATTTAACCAAGACACAGCAATATCAGAAGAACGACGTTATGCTGGCTCATTAAAACTACAACCTAATGCTTATGGTACTTATACATTGGTGAATAATGTACCAATAGAAACTTATATTCGGGGAGTAGTACCCCATGAATTAGGAGCTTGGCCACCAAAAGCTTCCCTAGAAGCTCAGGCAATTTTAGCTAGAACTTATGCACTTAGAAATTTACATCGGTTTGCAGCAGATAATTATGAGTTGTGTGCTGATACTCACTGTCAAGTTTATAAAGGATTAGATGTATACCCAGAAACAGATGCAGCAGTAACAGCAACTAGAGGAAAAGTGCTGACTTATGAAGATGAGTTGATAGATGCTGTTTACTTTGCTGTTAGTGGGGGTGTTACAGCAGATTTTAATGATTTGTGGAATGGTACTGAACGTCCTTATTTACAACCTGTTGTTGATGCGCCTAATAATATTTGGGNGTCAAGTTTATAAAGGATTAGATGTATACCCAGAAACAGATGCAGCAGTAACAGCAACTAGAGGAAAAGTGCTGACTTATGAAGATGAGTTGATAGATGCTGTTTACTTTGCTGTTAGTGGGGGTGTTACAGCAGATTTTAATGATTTGTGGAATGGTACTGAACGTCCTTATTTACAACCTGTTGTTGATGCGCCTAATAATATTTGGGACTTATCTACAAATAGTTTAGCTTCTGAACAAAACTTCCGTAAGTTTATGAGTCTTAAAAAAGGATTTAATGAAGAGGGTTGGATAGAATTTCGTTGGCGGGAAGTTGTTAGTTTACCTGGTATTGTTAGTTATTTAAAAAGTTATTTTCGACAGAAAAACAGCCCTTTTGCTCAATTTGAAATAATTAAAAAAGTAGAGGTGACGGAGCGATCGCCCAGTGGTCGTGTATTGAAAATGAATGTCGAAACAGACCTAGGTATTATACAGCTGAATAAGGATGAGGTGCAAAATGCTTTTTGGGTGCCTTGGAGTACACTATTTTATCTAGACCCTATATACAAACCCGATCAAACTTTGTGGGGTTATGCTTTTGTTGGAGGAGGGTTTGGACATGGGGTAGGTTTATCTCAGAAGGGAGCTATTAAACTTGCTGAGTTAGGTTGGACTAGCGATCGCATTCTCAGTTTTTATTTTCCGGGAACCACAGTTCTACCTCTGAGCGAGTTAGTTACTTTTGGACAAAAATAGTCATAGCGATCGAGGTAAAATAGTTTGGTTGTTTACAGCGCTTTTGAGAATTATCACAACCCAAAACCAGTAGGGAATTCCATGGAACTCCCTACTGTTGTCTATCCAAATGAAAAATGCTATATAGTTAATTCGGCGTTACTGAATTACAGCCGTTTTCATTTCAGTAGACCACAGTAGGGGCGTTTGCGGAGCATGACCTTAGGAAATGGCATTCGCCCTTACAAGGTTTTGGTTATGACGGTGTGGTTTATCAATCTGAAAAGCGCTGTAAGGTATGAAAGTGGGTTTGTAGGGAATAGGGAACAGTTAATATTAACAAGTAGTTCAGACAATCCAAAATACACCCATCCCAAATACAAAATTATCAAATCATACCCAGAATCAGCAACGCTGTTAATTCCAATCAACTATAAACAATCAAAAAAATCTAAATTATCATACATTCTAAGATGATTGATAACTAGCCTGTTATACTATCTTCTTGATGAGTCGTAATAGTGCAGTCTTTTTTAGGATAGGCAACACAAGTTAGTACAAATCCTTTTTCAATTTGATCGTCATCTAAGAATGACTGATCGCTTTGGTCTAAACAATCATCTGCGTTACCATCTACCTTTCCTGCACAACTTGAGCAAGCACCAGCACGACAGGAGTATGGCAGGTCTAAACCTGCTTCTTCAGCAGCATCAAGGATATATGTATCATCGTCACAATCAATAGTTTGATTAATTCCTTCTGTTTCATTAATTAGAGTAACTTTATATGTAGCCATGTAATTCTCCTCTCAAAATTGGTAGATAAATCTTAATAATTCTTGATTGACTTTAAGTTGTGAACTAAAGTCTTTAGTAAAGTTCTTCTTCTTTGTGAGTTTCGATCTTACAATCAGAAGTAGGATAAGCCACACAAGTTAGTACATATCCTGTTTCAATCTGATCGTCATCTAAGAACGACTGATCGCTTTGATCGACTGTTCCTTCTACAATTTTACCAGCACAAGTAGAACAAGCTCCAGCACGACAGGAAAAAGGTAAATCCAGTCCTTGTTCTTCTGCTTCATCAAGAATATATTTATCATCAGGACAATCAATTTCTTGTTCTCCGTCTGGAGTTATCAACTTTACTTTATAGGTTGCCATTTTACACTCCTTAATTCAATCGTTTCGTCTTTGTTTCATAAGTTTCTTTTCTGTCCAACTAAAGGATTAATTAGCTGGAAAATTGGTACTTAATTTTTTCTCATTTTCAAGCTTTTGACATCCTCTTGGACATAAAGTCGCAGATATTCCTATCAAACCTTATCTGATCAATGGGTTTATGTTTCAACGGATTCTGCTAAAAGNGCTGGAAAATTGGTACTTAATTTTTTCTCATTTTCAAGCTTTTGACATCCTCTTGGACATAAAGTCGCAGATATTCCTATCAAACCTTATCTGATCAATGGGTTTATGTTTCAACGGATTCTGCTAAAAGATACCCTAGTCTGAGCTTTACCTCCACGTCCGTTTCATGTCTCCGTTTCACTACGCAACATGAAAAGCTGGGCAAAACTGAAAAGTATAACTTTTCTGATAGCTTGAGATTCACCGGGTTTAGTAGATATCTAAGATAGAATTTCCAATCCATTCTTATTTTATCTCGATCGCTTCTACTAAATGTCTGGGAATTTGATTGAGAGACAAATTTCTCAAACAATCAACAATATTCAGATTTTCTATGGTTTGATCCAGCTAATTCTCTAAATTATGCCACACCAGAACTTTTCAACTAAAACCTTTATTTAATAGTCTTGGCTAATAGTTGAGCGATCTTAAACTATTAGCCAAGTGGGTATTACAGATTATCTTCNTCTACTAAATGTCTGGGAATTTGATTGAGAGACAAATTTCTCAAACAATCAACAATATTCAGATTTTCTATGGTTTGATCCAGCTAATTCTCTAAATTATGCCACACCAGAACTTTTCAACTAAAACCTTTATTTAATAGTCTTGGCTAATAGTTGAGCGATCTTAAACTATTAGCCAAGTGGGTATTACAGATTATCTTCCTGATGAGTTAGAATTTTACAATCAGATGTAGGCTTGGCTATACAAGTTAGTACCCATCCTTCGTCAATTTGCTCGTCATCTAAGAAAGACTGATCGCTTTGATCTACTGTACCTGACTCAACTTTACCAGCACAAGTAGAACAAGCACCTGCACGGCAGGAAAAAGGTAAATCGAATCCTTGCTCTTCAGCAACGTCCAGGATGATATCATCTTCAGGACAATCAATTACTTTTTCACCATCTGGTGTAACTAGAGTAACTTTGTAAGTAGCCATTTTATTTTCCTCTCCAGAGCTTGTTTTATTTATAAGTTAAACTTATACAATTAACCAAGGCTGATTAGCTAGTTAATTTGTACTTGTTTTTTTTCTATCTCTGATATTAAGGGAAAAAAGCAAACTTGTAAAACCTATTTGCCCCAAAATTACTATAGAATTTATTATAAATAATTCTAATTTAATTCTGATTACTTATATCTTATTGGGCCATCATTATGGCCTAAATATTAAAAAATAATAAAATATAGCACAAATATATAAATATATAATTTATGATAAAAAATTTTTGTAATTATATATGTTGCTATGAGTCAGATAAATATCTCTTCCTCTTTATGCTTTACTGTCCCAATTAGAGTTGGTATTGTTGGCACTGGTTATGCAGCTAACGCTAGAGCTAAGGCATTAAAAGCAGATGAGCGATCGCTCCTAGTCACAGTTGCAGGTCATACCCCAGAAAAAACTGAGGAATTTAGTCAAACCTTCCAAGTTCAGAATACAACTTCTTGGCAACAACTGGTAGAACGAGACGATTTAGATCTAGTCATCATTTCTACTATTAATAGAGATCATGGAGCGATCGCTCGCGCTGCTCTTGAAAACGACAAACATATTATAGTTGAATATCCTCTCTCCCTAGACCCAACTGAAGCCGAGTCATTAATTTCTCTAGCAGTTAAGAAAAATAAACTATTGCACGTTGAACATATAGAACTTCTCGGTGGTCTGCACAATGCCATTAAACAATCTTTGTCTAAAATTGGTAAAATTTTCTACGCTCGTTACGTCACAATTAATTCTAAACAGCCTGCCCCCCAAAAGTGGACTTATCGCTATTCACTATTTGGCTTTCCTTTTGTGGGAGCGCTTTCTCGTTTACATCGATTTACGGATCTATTTGGTAAGGTTGATGCCGTTAATTGCCAAAGTCAGTTTTGGTATACAGAGGTTGACCTTTATAAAGCTTGTTTGTGTACTGCTCAGTTAAGGTTTAATAATGATGTGATTGGGGAAGTTGTCTATGGCAAAGGTGAAACTTTTTGGCAGTCAGAAAACATTTTTACTCTTTACGGCGAAAAAGGTACATTAATTTTTACTCCTCAACAAGGTCAACTATTGCAGGGAGAAAAAATACAAACTATAGAAGTTGGTGCTAGACGTGGTTTGTTTGCAAAAGATACAAAGATGGTAATTGAAAATTTGTTGGGAGGAGATCCTTTATATGTAACTCCAGAAGCAAGCTTGTATACTTTAAAAGTTGCTGACTTTACTAGAAAAGCATCAGATTTGGAGATGGGGTGATATAGAATCCGGGTAATTAGCGATCATATTGGGGAGGAGTCAGGAGTCGTAGGGGGGATTTCGTTTCCTGCGGAATGCTGCGCAAACCGAATGCTGTCGCAAAGGCGTTTTGCATTCTGCAAAGCTCCGCTTTTCATGTTGCGTTTTATGTTGCGGAGCATTCCGTCAGGAAATGCGGAGCATGACAAACGGAAATCGCCCGTACAGGAGTTAGGAGTTAGGAGAAATATTGGATTTGAAGTATTAAATTATATAATTTCTATTCAATAGAAAACTTGTCTTAATAATATGAAATTTTTCTTCTATTGCGTATAGAGCAATAGTTAATTCATTTGCTGAAGCACCCGAACAGAGGAGATGAATGTGAAATTTCTCTTCTATTGCGTATAGAGCAATAGTTAATTTATTTGCTGAAGCACCCAAACAGAGGAAATGAATGTGAAATTTCTCTTCTATTGCGTATAGAGCAATAGTTAATTCATTTTCTCAAGCACCCCAACAGAGGAGATGAATGTGAAATTTTTCTTCTATTGCGTATAGAGCAATAGTTAATTCATTTGTTTAAGCACCCCAACAGAGGAGATGAATGTGAAATTTCTCTTCTATTGCGTATAGAGCAATAGTTAATTCATTTGTTTAAGCACCCCAACAGAGGAGATGAATGTGAAATTTTTCTTCTATTGCGTATAGAGCAATAGTAATTTCATTTGT
>NZ_LGSU01001068.1 GCF_002260545.1 Hydrocoleum sp. CS-953
AGCTGGCTATCTTCAGTTGTGCTGCCCTCCAATTAGCAGAGCCAATCTTTTTATGACGATGTAGATATTGCTCTCTTGATAATTTAGCTTCAAATCTCCGATACGATTTCACGCTCTCAAATATTTTCCCATCACTCAAAGTAGCTAATGTTTTTACTCCTAAATCTACTCCTATAACATCAGTTTTTTTGGGTGTAGTTGTTGCATTAAATTCATAGCTACAGCTAAGATACCAATCACCTGCAAGTCTACTAATGGTGATTTTTTTGGTGGTCGCCTCAATGGGTTCATAAGTCTTAACAATACCGATAAAAGGTAATTTATGATTCCATCCATTTAATTCTATTGGTTTTCCACAATTATCTATTGTGAATGAATCATGTTTACCCTTCTTTTTAAACTTTGGGTGTTTTCCTAATCCTTTAAAGAACATGCATGAATGCTTCACCTAAATTTATGAAAGCATATTGGTAAACTTTAGATGACAAGTTTTTCATCCAAGGGTATAAAGGCTTTGTATGGTTGGTAAAAACCTCTCTTAGCTTACGGGCATTGGGCTTGTAACCATTTTTATAAGCAACATTCCACAAGCTTAAACCCCAGTTGTAACACCACCTACTGTAGCCTGCGTGTTGAGCCATCAGAGTTTTCTGCTTGTTATTAAGTTTGAGCTTGGTTCTAATGGATTTCATTTACTTGTGAACAAACTTAGTCTAATAGTATGCTTTATAACTTATTATATCGTTATTCTTTGATTAAGTCAATGCTCCCTATTCCATTGAGGTACTGATAACTGAAATGACTCCCGAATCCTGTCTCCTGACTCCTAAGTGGTAACCTAAATATTTGTAGCAAAAATTGGCTTTGTTGTATGAAAGTAGCAATGGAACATCCGTTTCACTGTGCGACATGAAAGGCGGAGCCTAGCGGCAGCTATAACGCTCACTTTCAGTAAATTGATGCTTTATTCATCTATTGGACAATAGTTATGTTTAGTTTATATATAGTCAGAGGAAGGGATAGAAAATCCGTTCCGCTTTCCTACGGAATGCTACGCAAACGCGTTTCGGCTGTCGCCGACATGAAAGGCGGAGCCTAGNGTAAATTGATGCTTTATTCATCTATTGGACAATAGTTATGTTTAGTTTATATATAGTCAGAGGAAGGGATAGAAAATCCGTTCCGCTTTCCTACGGAATGCTACGCAAACGCGTTTCGGCTGTCGCCGACATGAAAGGCGGAGCCTAGCGGCAGCTATAACGCTCACTTTCAGTAAATGGATGTTTTATTCATCTATTGGACAATAGTTAGGGCTTGCTGATTAACTAGCTATTAGCTTTTAGCATTTCCTAACGGAATGCTGCCTCTTGCAGAGGAGCTGCGCTAACGCAAACAGCTAGCCTCCTGCGGAGGAACTGCGTTAACAGCTTGCAGGGGCGATTTCCTCCGGAATGCTGCCTCTTGCAGAGGAGCTGCCTCTTGCAGAGGAGCTGCCTCTTGCAGAGGAGCTTCGCTAACGCTAACGCTAACGCTAACGCGAATCGCCCCTACTGGGTTTAAATCCCCTCCTAAACGTTTACTGCTGATTGCTGACCGCTGACCGCTGACCGCTTTTTAAATATAAAAGCATTGACAGATAAATGTTTTAGCTTTTTGGATCTTTTAAAAGTGCCAGCTTTTTAGACCGAAAAGCTGAAAAACTGAGAATTATATCATGTCTGGTAGCATCGGTATTGTATAGAGAAGGTAAGGAAGAAGGCTTTAGTTATCTAGGAGAGAAGGAAGAAGTTGTAAGAGAAGGAAAAACCTTACTAATGGTATATTGTTCCCTAACTTTTACACGCTCCGATACCAACGGACATGATATTAAAGGCTCACTATGGCAGAAAAATCAAGGGATAATTCTTCGGACTACCTTCTCTATAATTCCCATTTCTAATGATTTGAATACCATGAATTTTTAAATTCGTATTCAATAGAAAATCTATAGTAATCCGCGCATAGGTCGCAGGTAATCAAAAAGTAAATAAAAAAACTTAAACTACCACCTGTTGCCTGTTGCCTGTTGCCTAAAAAACAGTAATATTTTTGACACGAATATGCGGAGGATTGCTATATATCCTTTCATGCAACAAAAGCCGCAAAAATTTATCAAACNTATATAATCCGGGTAATTAGTTATCGTATCGCTCTAAGAGTCAGGAGTCAGGAGTCAGGAGTCAGGAGTCAGGAGTCAGGAGTCAGGAGTCAGGAGTCAGGATAAAGAAAGGATTTGAATAGCATGAATTTTTAAATTCGTATTCAATAGAAAATCTATAGTAATCCGCGCATAGGTCGCAGGTAATCAAAAAGTAAATAAAAAAACTTAAACTACCACCTGTTGCCTGTTGCCTGTTGCCTAAAAAACAGTAATATTTTTGACACGAATATGCGGAGGATTGCTATATATCCTTTCATGCAACAAAAGCCGCAAAAATTTATCAAACTGCTATAAAACCTACCACCTCTTACTATTTAACCGCACCCGCTCACCATAATTTAACAACATTTCCAAAGAAGTCAAACGATTTTTCCAAGTCTGAACTTGATAAGGATTTTCCTTAGCATGAACACTCATAGAACTTCTAAATTTTAACTGAAATTTCCTGAGATTTCTTTTAGCATTATTCAAATTACTATTATCAGGATTATCCGCTAATTTTTCCAAAGCTAATGCCAATTCGTCTGCTTCCTTACGCCAACTCTCAAGTTGAGATTCCCCCAGAGAAAGTTGCTCATTTCCTAACAAAAAACTCCATTCTTTTTTCAAAGCTTGAAAACGATCTGCTGCTGCTGCAAATGGTTGACGATAAGGAATTATTCCCTCCACAACATGAGAAGGTTTACTAAAAGCATTTAAAGAAGCTCTTCTGTTGTTAGCCATTTCTGGCGCACCTTGAGTGCGAGTCAAAAATCCATGGAACCCACCACTAATTCTTTCCGCAGCAAAAATAATATAACCCCCAGTAGGTAAATCTCGTGCTGCTTGAATCTGGTCAACTGCTACAATCTCAGGAAGATTCAAAAGCTTAACCGCTGGCGTTATTAAAGTGCTACCTAATACTCGTNGAACCCACCACTAATTCTTTCCGCAGCAAAAATAATATAACCCCCAGTAGGTAAATCTCGTGCTGCTTGAATCTGGTCAACTGCTACAATCTCAGGAAGATTCAAAAGCTTAACCGCTGGCGTTATTAAAGTGCTACCTAATACTCGTGTGTCTGTCAGAGGTTGGGTAATTTGCTGAAAGCGACTCGTATCTAAAGCATAAGTCATGGGAGTCAGTAGATCGATCTCCTCATTGAGAACCCAAGTTTCCCAGTCTTGCTGAATTTTATCAAAGCGTTCATGGCGGGGAAAAGGAAATACTGCTGCCGAAAGAATCAGATTTGGATATTTCCGTTTGAGAAATCTAGAAGTATCAGCAACAAAACTATTAACCTGATTAATCTTAAACTCAGTCCACTTCCATAATTTTTGCCGATCGCGTGATGAAATCTTCATCGGATCTATCCCATACAACTGCCGAAACTGATTCCGAGCTGTCGTACTATAACCATAAGAAAAATTCCGACTAGGATTTTGAAACGGATAGCGAATATAGTCAAGCTGAATCCCATCAACATCATACCGAGTAGCAATTTCATCAATTATCTTGAGCAAATATTGACGAACGTAAGGATTAGCCGGGTCCATATAAACCTTACCATCAGCAGGATGTCTTTTACGCCCCTTATTATCAGTCATCACCCAACTAGGATGAGCCGAAATTACCGGACCCAAATAACTATCTGCTTGACCAAGAGCGCGATTATGCGCTCGGTTTCCTACCGCGAAAGTCCACATCCAAGCGTGTATTTCCATATTCCTTTCACGGGCTAACTTCACCGCTGCTTTCAGAGGGTCCCAAGAAATTGTTAAAGGATTTTGTCTTGGAGCAACATTACTGGGGTAAATGGGATAACCAGCATTAATAGTTTCAAAGAAAACAGTATTAATACCCGCAGCAGCAAGTCGGTCAAATACTCCTGCTAAACCTCGTTCAGACCTCGCCCTCACAATTGTTCCCCGGTCTAACCAGACAGCTCGAATCTCAGCCCCCGCTCTTTCTCCATCAGTAGGGTAGTTTTTCCATAACATTTGTCTTGTTTGCAGCCATTGATTTCTCGCAGTAGCATATTGTTTGGCTGCCACCTGTTGGGGAAAATTTTGAATTACCTGACGCGCTCTAGTTATTACTTGTTGAGCATTGCTAATTTTTCGATTTCTTTGAGCAATAAATGTAGTGTTATTAGTATTGGCAGCGACCAAGCTACTATCATCTGCTGCTAAATTTACTTCTACATCTGCTGACTGCGCTGCTACCAAAGCACTTTCAAACCTACCGAGGAGATTATTTAATTCCTTTAACATTGCATAAGCTTCAGCTCTGCTAATAGGNGTTATTACTTGTTGAGCATTGCTAATTTTTCGATTTCTTTGAGCAATAAATGTAGTGTTATTAGTATTGGCAGCGACCAAGCTACTATCATCTGCTGCTAAATTTACTTCTACATCTGCTGACTGCGCTGCTACCAAAGCACTTTCAAACCTACCGAGGAGATTATTTAATTCCTTTAACATTGCATAAGCTTCAGCTCTGCTAATAGGATGGTTTCCTCGCCTGATGTCTAAACCAGGAGCTGCTGATTCTGATGAACGGTCTCTTTGGGAGTTTGGTACTTGCACTCCTCGTCTGAGAAAGGCACTTAAGGGGTTAGGGCGAGAGGATGATGTAGTTGTTTGTTGTTGGGATCTGTTCCAAATATTCTCTCTGTTATTGGTCGTTTCTGGAGTAGAGTTGTCAGGAGAATTAACAGGGAAGTTGTTGTTACTAACAGTGTCAGTTTTTTGCCTTTGTTCATTTCTCTGTTGTTGGAAACTGTTCCAAAGAATTCCTCCTCTATTATTATTTGTTTCTAGNTCTGTTATTGGTCGTTTCTGGAGTAGAGTTGTCAGGAGAATTAACAGGGAAGTTGTTGTTACTAACAGTGTCAGTTTTTTGCCTTTGTTCATTTCTCTGTTGTTGGAAACTGTTCCAAAGAATTCCTCCTCTATTATTATTTGTTTCTAGAGTCGGATTACCAGTGGAACTAACCGGGGTATTTTCTTCTACAGTTTCAAGCTGCTGATTTTGCTGGTCTCTCTGTTGTCGAAATCTTTGCCAAACATTGTTACTTTGGGGAGTTGTTGTTGCCTCCGAAACTGAATTATTATTTTGACTTAAGTTTGTTTCTGTTAGTTGACCAGGAGTTTCAGGTTTTTGAGCATTTATCCTTTGCTGCTGAGTTCTGAGCCAAATATTATTTGTATCTGGAGTCGAGTTGGGAGTTATAGTAGTAGGTTGATTTGTGCTGGAATTTTCAGCAGTATTTACAGATGTAGTTTGAGGTTGAACCCTAACTATATTAGGATTTTCATTATTTGGTCTTGGTGAAGGAGAAGTACGAGGTCTAATTTTAAGAGGATTAGAATTATTCGTCGTAGGTAAAGTCTGTGTATTATTCCCTGAAGGAAAAGGATTATTATTTCTGGCACTAAATTGTGGTTGACTTTGATAGCGATTCAAAGTAGCTCGCAACCAAACACTATCTAAAGTAGCAGATTCACTATTTCCCCAGTGCCAACCTAAATAAGTAGCTTGGGGAGTAATTACTACCGCTGAAGAACCAGAACTTCCCTGCCAAGTAGCTGCCGTTGTGCTGTTTAACCCTGCCGGAATTAATATTCCACCTTCGACTTTACCTTGGCCGTTTACTTTTGGTGCCCAACTTGTAGATTCTTTGCAGGCAATATCTAAACAACGATATTTAGGCTCTGGTGTAGTAGGTTGACTTAAGGGAAAAGCCCAATAAGAACCAAGAAGCGATCGCAATTGTTGCCTTACCCCTGGCTGAGATTTTTTACCTATTTGACCAGTAGCTATTAATTTTCCTCCCTGCTTGACCCACTCTTCAATAATTTGTACTTGAGTTTGAGTTAAAGTTTCAATGTTTGGTAAAAAGATAACTTTAACTCCAGATAGATCAGCTAATGTATTTATTTGTCTTAAATTAATAGGTTCATAACTAATACCTAAACTGCGTATTCTTGTAATAATTTGATTCCATTCATCTGTCTTTTGGGGGTCTCGAATTATCCCTAGTAAAGTATTAGCTCTACTAGGGCTTGGTAACAGTACCATCAAACTTAGTAATGTACCCGCCAACCTTGGTAAAATTCCTGTATATAAATCCTTTTTTTTACTCATTACTCCTCACTTTATAATTAAATTAAATTCACAACTAATTATTTTAAATAAATTGATTCATAATCGCTTTAATTTATAGTTAGTTGTGTAGTTTCACCGAGCTTTTATCCGATCAAACTCTATTGGTAAATAATGGATTATACATCCACATCTGCCTATAAT
>NZ_LGSU01001069.1 GCF_002260545.1 Hydrocoleum sp. CS-953
ATATATAGTACTTTTGCCTAAGTCCTGTAACTTTCTTTCTTCTTCCTACTCAATTCCTATATTTCAAGCGATCGCTCCTAATCGAAATTAAGAAAAGTTTGAAAAAATATCCGAAAATTTCTAGCATTGTTAAAATTTCATTCTCTTCCAAATCTTTAAAGTCTTCAATTATCAACTGTGAATAACCAATAATTCCATTGAGGGGAGTGCGTAGTTCATGAGGTAGAGATAAAGTAATACTACTTCTTAAGTCATCTAATTGTTCTTGAGTTCTTCTTTCAATCACCCTTTGTTTATCTAACCTAGTATTAATAGCTTTCATTAATTCGTCTCTAGTAAAAGGTTTTGTTAAGTAATCATCTGCTCCTAATTCCATTCCTTCTCTTAAATCGGCTTTTGTGGATTTTGCAGTCAGAAAAATAAATGGAATTGCTTCTGTTACTAAATTCTCTCGTAATGACTTTAATACTCCATATCCATCAACTTCAGGCATCATCACATCACAAATAATTAAATCTGGAACTTCTTGTTGAGCCTTTTCTATTCCTACTCTGCCATTTTTTGCTCCTATTACCATAAAATCTTCTGCTTCTAAAATATCTGTAATGATTGTCAAAATTGATTTATCATCTTCAATCACTAGAATTTTTTTCATCTATATTTTCCTTTGCTAAATCCAATGGTAATATGACAGTAAATTTACTTCCCACCCCTACTTCACTTTCTACAAAAATATGACCTCTATGTAAATCTACAAAGTTTTTGACAATAGTAAGTCCCAACCCTGTACCAGAAATATCGGCAACATTTTGTGCGCGGTAGAAAGAGTTAAATAGGTATTTTTGTTCTGCTTCTGGAATACCAATACCTTCATCTTGGACTTGAAAAATTGCATAGTTATTTAAGTAAGAAAGTTTGAGGTGCACCTGACCACCTTTCGGGGAATATTTGACTGCATTCCAAAGTAAATTATATAAGATATGTTGCAATAACTTTTCATCTATAGAAACTAATTCTGGTATTTCTTCTAAAAATTGATTTTGTGCTAATAAGATTGCATCATTTTTTCCATTATTTTGCTGTTTTGAATCTAGCTCCCGTATTTGATTTAAAATGGTTATATCTAAAGATTTTTTTGTCATTAATTCCGTTGCTTCTTGAACGACAAAATCAAGGGAATATTGACTACTCATGTTGAGTTTAATATCTTCTATAATATCTCGACAGAACCTTTCTAAATCTAATGGTGCTGGGTTAAAATCAAAATTACCTGATTCTGTCTTGCCAATAACTAATATGTCATTCACCAACCCTGTCATGTGTTGAGCTGTAGCTTGAATACGATGCAAATAAGTCAATTTTTTTTCTTCATTCCATTTATAACCGTAGTGTTCTAATGCTTCTGCGGAAGCTAATATGGTAGTTAAAGGAGTACGAAATTCATGGGATGCCATAGAAATAAATTGAGACTTAAGTTGATTTAGCTCTTTTTCTATTTCCAGTGCTTTCTTCATTTCTGCTTCTGCCCACTTGCGTTCTGTAATATCTTCAATATCACCCTCATAAGCAATAAGCTTACCTTCTCGATCATATACTGCTCTTGCATTTTCAGAAATCCATAAAATGCTGCCATCTGCACGATAAGCTTGAGATTCAAATTTTAATACTGTTCCATTCCTATTAATTAAATCCACAAACTCATTTCTACGACTAGAGTTAACATAAATTTGCTTGCCAATATCATTAACTTGTACCATCAGTTGCTCTGGTGAGTCGTAACCAAATATCTTGGCTAAAGTAGGATTACTGTATATATAACGCCCATCTGGTGTAGACTGAAAAATACCTTCAACCGAGTTCTCAAGAATGCTGCGATACCTATCTTCAGTTGAATGTAGTTCTTGATATGCTGCTTCTAGTTGTAATTTGGTATTAAATTCAGTTTTTTGCAGAGACTCATATAAATATACCGAGAGGTCGCAAATTAAACATACCCAGAAGATGCCAAAACACATCTTAACAAAATTCCAATTAAAGGGTGCTACATCAAAACCAAGAATTTGATTCACACTGAAGTAGTAACCTAAGATAGTAATTTGGGATACTAGGTGCAGAAACCATCTGACTGGAATTAAAGTTGCTTGAGTAAAGAAAGTCAACATCCAGATAAAAAACTCAGGATTAACATTTCCCGTAATTGTATCTGAAATTTGCTCAATCATCGTCACTGCCCAAGAAGAGCTGAGAAATATTAGACCTAGATGGCTATGACCCCAAGCAGTTCGCAACAGAAATATACAGCCAACTAGAATTGAATGTACTAAAATTCTGGCAATTACCCACTCTTCTAAGCTAGGATATTTACCTTCTATAAAGTAGATTAGATTGAGTATAGTTCTACTCAAAAAGAAGAAAAAAGCTAGCCACAATGCTAAATTTAGTCGAGCGATTAAAAAACGATGTTGCCACTGTGGATAGGAGAGGTTTTTTAAGTCTCTACAATTCTCAGAGGTAGGGTTAGCACTATCCAAATAGGTGAGTATTTGCCTAACTGGGGATACTTTCTGTAGTTTTCTGAGCCATCCATTTAGCATTCCTAGTAAGATTGAAACTTAAGATTTAGATGATGAACATGGTACATCAGCATACCCTAATAATGGGTTTTATTTCAGCTAACTATTATTAAAATTTGCTTCCTCATCATCAACAATAATCTAGGAGAACAAAAATTATTGATTATTTGTAGCTAGCTTTATTTAAAATGATATCATTAATTTTTATTGTATATTGGTTATACTTAATACCTAAACGTTGACTCAGATTATGGTTAGTTATACCTTGCCTCAGAATCCAGATACAATCATAACCGTTAGGGGCAAAGATTCAGAAAGGGCCCGTCAGAAAGCTATGGATAAGCTTGTGGAAATGATGGACTCTGGTGATATACCGACAGAATTAGAAAATGGATTTAGCCCGGAGCAGTTTATTGAGGTCAAAGAATCAAAAGAATCAAAAGAAATTACTTCTGAGGAAGAAGATGCTGTTGCTCAGGCAGTACAAATACTCAGCGATTTTGCTGCTCTGAAGATGAAGGTTGTAGAGTCTAGAGAAGAGGCATTAAAAATTCGTTCTGCAATTGAAGTCCTGTTTACAGATGAACCTGTAACCGTTGAAGAAATTGCTAATCTTAAAGACGGTTTTAAGACCCTGAAAATTTTTGCTGTGGCTAATTTACGCTATAGAGAAGCAAAAGAGAAAGCAGAAGAAGCTCGTATTGTCCTGGATGAAGCGCTCAAATCTGAGGAATCAGAATTAAAGAAGTCTCCTAAATCAGGTAAGTAGATAATTTCAGTTATCAGTTAACAGTTATTCAGTACCTCCTACTGAAGTAGGAGGCTGAAAATAGGGACAATTCTTCTTCCTAAATTCTCTGTAATTCCCGATTTCTCCTGACTCCTGACTCCTATCCTCACTTATAAGACTTCTAATCACAAACCCTACTGATAAGTAATCAAAGCTATTATTACTTATAACGGTAATATCACTGAGGGTAATGTAATTATGGTCTCCTGTAAGAAATTTCTAAAATTCCTCGATCATTACCCTAGTAATGCTCTATTATAGAATTTTGATTAGATCATAGAAAATGTGGATTTCCTGGTCTTTTGATTGGATATTTACTTTATATTTACTACTCATAAAAAGTATACTTTTCCACGCTTACCTCTACTGAGACTTGAATTAATAATAATTTTTAGATATTGAAATGTATCAAGGGTGAATCAAAAAATCTCATTGCTCCCTAAGACTCAACACTATAATTTAGTATTCTCTACAACAAAATTGTGATCTGAATCATTGACAAAACTGAGATATCTCACATGATTAAAAGATGAGAGTCACTGAGGCTTTCTGAATAATAATTGATACTAGGTATCGTGATAAATAAAACCTGTTTGAAAATTTTTTTAAGATACTACTGGAGAAAACTTTTAATCATGTCTACAAAACAAGCTCAGTTAATCAAATTCTTGAAGTGGGAGTTGTCCATCCCAGATTCTGCCATAGCCACTGCTTTACGACATCAGGAAGAAGATTCTAATCAATTACCGATGGTACTTTGGCAATATGGTCTCGTAACATTGCAGCAATTGGACCAAATATTTGATTGGTTACAAATGGCCAGTGTTTAATCAGTTGCTTTCCGAGTATCACTTAGGGATAGATATATTTTCTAGGTAATACGAGTGAATCACCTTTATTTTAGGAGGTCTGAATTGAGTTTAAAACCAAGACAAATCAGAAAAACAAAATCGAATAAAAACTTTGAATTAAACAAGGGAGTATCTCAGCTAGCTTTTTCAGTAAGATAACTCTCTTTTTTTTGGAACAGGTCATTTCAGTTATCAGTTAGCTTCCTATGGTCGTAACTGCGTTTTTTCGTATAGGGAATGCTCCGCAAACATGTCGCGTAGCGTTAACGCGCGTTGTGCGGAACGCTAAACAGTTAGCCTCCTGTAGAGGAACTGTGTTTTTTCGTATAGGGAATGCTCCGCAAACATGTCGCGGAGCGTTTCATGTCGGCGACAGCCGAAAACAGTACCTCTGGCGCTCACCATCGGGATTGACATAATGAACTCTTATCTTTTCATCCCCTATCCAAAGAGAGACTTTGGACTTCCTGGTTTTGGTAATAAAATATCGTATCTTATTTATCAGAGAACTGCTATATAAATTATTAAATATCATCAATTATATTCTTAATCTGTTAATCCAACAGAATAATTTTTGATTGTAACTAATTATCTTAACTTGGTATAGTAACTATGAGAGACTGTTTGTAAAATAAGTATTAAGAGAATGAATAGTTACTAAAATCCCAAATTGGTAATACTTCAAAGAATTGAAATCCAGTAGGTAGAGAGATATGAGGTAAATATATTCCTAGATTTTGAAGTGAGAAATGTGTTGATTTCTTCCTCCCTACTCCCTACTCTCTACTCCCTACTCCCTATCTCATTTTTATCTTTCCTGATACATTCAATCTCTTATTTCGACGATAAACACCTACTAAATCAAACTCAAAAATGACAAAAGAAACTATCGAAAAAGTGGTAAACTCTTACTTCACAAATATGACAGCGATGAATNCTCCCTACTCCCTATCTCATTTTTATCTTTCCTGATACATTCAATCTCTTATTTCGACGATAAACACCTACTAAATCAAACTCAAAAATGACAAAAGAAACTATCGAAAAAGTGGTAAACTCTTACTTCACAAATATGACAGCGATGAATGCTCAAGGATGGTTAGAAATTTTTGCTGAAGACGCTGTTATCTGTGACCCTGTTGATAAACCACCAATGAATGCAAAGTCAGACGGTGAGAAATTATTTGCCCTATTCTCGAAGTTCTATGCAAAATTAGAATTGACACCAAACAATATATTTATTGCAGGTAATGGAGCAGCAGTTAAATGGAAGATGCAGGTAGTTGCCAAAAATGGTAAGGAGGCAGTTGCAGAGGGAATTAGTGTGTTTGAGATTAATGAAAATGGTACAATTCAAAAACTATCTTCCTATTGGGATGAGGCTGCAATGCTCGCTCAAATAAAAGGCTAAACTTCTACTTCTTGAGAAGATAGTAGGAACGTTTCATGATAATTTCGGCGTTGGTGAACCTAGCTATCAAATAATCGCTCTGGTGTTATAAGAAACCGGGTTTGTTGGAGACAGATGTCAGTATATATCGGCATCTAATATAAACCCGGTTTCTAGGGTTCTAGAAAAATCATACTGTCTATTTCTGATTCTATCAAAAATGAGGAACTGATTATTATCAGTTCCTCATATGTTATTTTCTCTTAAATCTATAATTTGCAAAGTATTCCCAAAAATTTGATAGCATCAATAATTTCTAAATTCCTAATTTCAATTTGAATCCTTTTCCAGATTGATCGCCGTCTAAAGTATATTCTTCTAGGGGGTTTTCTACTTGACGCTCATCTGGGTTGACAGGAATAGAGACTCCAGGAATCACTTCTACGTTTTGCTCTTGACGACGCAGTTCATAAGGTTTAATTCCCTGATTAGAAGAATTACTAGATTCTGGCTCATCAATATATGTACGGTAATTATCATTAGTAATTGATCTGCCTTCTACTGTTTTGAGAGACTCTCCAGATATAGTTGCTTTGGTTTCAGGGTTATTAGGGTTATTGGATTGTGCTTTAGCAATAGTTGTAAAAGATAACAAGATTGCACTAATACCCAAGATAGTTATAGCTTTCTTCATAATTTATTTGCTTTTGAGTTGATACTTTTTATTGTACTATATCAATGCCTGAAAATACTAGGAAAACTTCCTCTACATTTATAAATAAACTTTCAGTATAATCACTAAATTTTATTAAACATTTAGGTAAAAAATAATATAAGCATAAATACTCATTTGTATTTGAAAATATTATTTTGTAGTCAAAAATCTATGT